>JALONY010000296.1 GCA_025454715.1 Anaerolineae bacterium | reverse complement strand
AACCCCCTGCCATCCGTTGGGGGGTTGCGGTACAATACCGTTAACCTGTACCTGAAAAAAGGCTGAGCAGCGGGCGAACCCGCTTGTATCGCCTTGTGAAAAACCGTACAATACCTTGTATCAGCGCGTGGAGGCTCCCCGTGAAGCGTATCGGTATCCTTGTCATTTTGTTGGCCATCATCGCTGGCGGCGGGTTCTTGACCGCCTCGTTCCAAGGCGGCGTCGAGCCGACCAGCATCCCGGGCGCGAAGGTGCAATGTGCCGACCCCGCGTGCTCGGTGTTCGTCTCGGAGCCGTGGCAGACCGGCCAATTCTTGCTGTTGATTGGGTTCGTGTTGTTCAACCTGATTGGCATCGGCGCGACGTTGGCCATCTTGTTCTGGTTCCTCAACAAGCAAATCGCCAGCAACAAAGGCAGTGCTGCCAGCGCTGGTGATGAGAAAAAGTCCATCGAGAAGGCGTAACGCGCCCTCTCCCCGTCTTTCCAAATCGTCCGTCGTGTATCGTATTGGGTCGTAAGGCATGGTCATCGAAAAACCTGCACGTCATCGTCGTATGTTCGTCGTTTTGGCGCTCACCACGGTCTTTTTTACGGTGGGTCTCATCGTGTTCGGTGCGGTCGTCCGCGTGACGGACAGCGGCTTGGGCTGCAACCGCGATTGGCCGTTGTGCGGTGGCACAATCTTCCCGCCGCTCGACAACCTGACGGCGTGGATCGAGTGGACGCACCGCCTGTTGGCGATGCTGATTGGGGTGTTGGGCGTCGGGATGTTGGTGTTCGCCTTCCGTGCCTTCCGGCGGCAAAACCGCGCCGTGTTGTACGGCACGTTGGTGGCGGCGGGGTTGTTCGCGGTGCAGAGCTTCTTGGGCGCGTTGGTGGTGATGCTCGACTTGCCGCCGACGATGGTGACGGTGCACCTCGGGACGGCGATGCTGCTGTTGGCGGCCTTGCTGTTCACCTATGTGGGCGCCACCTACAAACCTGCCGCGCAATACGCCCATGACCACGTCTCGACCTTGCTGTATGCCACCACCGGCGTCTCGCTCATCATCATCCTGACCGGCGCGCTGGTGCGCGGGAGCGGGGCGACGCTGGCCTGCATCGACTGGCCGTTGTGCAATGGCTCGGCCTTGCCGTTCGACCAAGGCCCGTTGCAGACGGTGCACATGACGCACCGCTTCGCGGTGTTGGCGTTCGGGGTGTTGCTGGGCGTGATGATTTGGTACGCCTATCGCAGCAACCGCCCGACGCTGGTCAAGCGCACGACGGTGGCCGCGTTCGTCTTGTACCTGATGCAAAGCGCGGTCGGGGCGTTGTTCGTCCTGACGGCTGCCGCCCCGATTTGGGGCACCCTGCACGTCGGTCTGGCCGCCATGACGTGGGCGGCGCTGGCGGTCGGGTCGTTCGTCGAGGCCGCGCACAGCGGCACCCTCAAATTTGGATATGTGAGCGAGGCATAGCACAACGCCATGGAATCCGCCCTATACGCCCCGCCGTCTTTGCGGTCGGTGCTGCGAGCTTACTTGCAATTGATGAAGTTGCCCATCGTGGCGCTCTTGGTCATTACCTGCGTCACGGCCATGTTCGTGGCGGCGGGCGGCGTGCCCGACCTCGGCACGCTGATGTTGACCATGCTGGGCGGTGCGTTGTCGTCGGGCGGTGCCAGTGCCCTCAACCAATATTGGGATCGCGATATGGACGGGCGGATGGCGCGGACGGCGCGCCGCCCCATCCCGTCGGGGCGGGTTAGCCCGGCCAACGCGCTGGTCTTCGGGCTGGCGCTGGTGGCGTGGTCGGTGTTCGTGCTCAGCTTCGTCAACTGGCTGGCGGCCTTGCTGGCGCTGGGCGGCGCGATTTATTACGTGGTGATTTACACCATGTTGCTCAAGCGCAACACGGTCGTCAACATCTTGATTGGCGGCGGGGCGGGCGCGATGCCGGTGCTGGTCGGCTGGGCTGCCGTGACCGGCACGCTGACGTTCGAGCCGTTCATCTTGTTCTTGATCGTGTTCTATTGGACGCCGCCGCACAGCTGGGCGCTGGCGTTGCTGGTCAACCAAGACTATAGCCGCGTGGGCGTGCCGATGATGCCGGTGGCACGTGGCGAGGACGCCACCCGTCACCAGATTTTGCTGTACAGCATCCAACTCTTCCTGATTACGCTGTTGCCGGTGTTCTTCGGGACGTTGGGCGGGGTGTACTTGGCGGGGGTGTTGTTGCTGGGCGGCGGCATGATTTACATGGCCGCACGGCTGATTCGCCAGCACGACAAGGCGTTTACCCGCGCCACCTACAAATACACCACGTTGTATCTGGCGGTGCTGTTCATGATCATGATTTTCGACCGCGTGTTGCTGTAACGTGCCCCTCACCCCCAGCCCCTCTCCCAAAATGGGCGAGGGGTGCAGAGCGGGTTATGGTAGACCTGTAGGGCGCGCCCATCCCACACGCCCGTAGGGGCGGCGCGCCCACCCCACACGTCCGTAGGGGCGCAGCGTGCTGCGCCCATCATCCCCAGCCCCTCTCTCCCACTGACGGGGCGAGGGGTGCAGCACCAGAGCGAAGTACGCGCATCCTGAAGTAGTTGCCCACCATGACCCCACCGACACCCCCGATACGCAAGACCTCCCCGTGGCCGGCCATCATCGCCGTGGGGGTTTTTCTGTTGTTCGCCGCCCTCATCGTGGCCGAGATGGCGCAGGTGAGCGGCGATGACGGTGGCAGGCCGCCCATCGAGGGCACCCTGACCGCCGACGTGTACGCCGAGCAGGTCGCCGCGTTGCTGGCCAATGCCGACCCCGCCCGTGGTGAGGGGCTGGTGACGCGCTACGGCTGCACCAGTTGCCACGCAGGGGCAGGGGCGCAAAACCGCCTCGCGCCCGAATGGACGGGCTTGGCCGAGCGCGCCGCCGACCGCCACCCGCCATTGCCCGCCGCCGCGTATGTGTACGAGAGCATCGTGTACCCGCGTGCCGTTGAGATTGAGGGCTACAGCGGCCAGATGCCGCTGATTTACGCCCGCACCATCCCTGAGGCCGACCTCGGCGACATCCTCGCCTATTTGTTGGAGCAGTGAGGCGTGTACCTCGACGCGCTCACCCTATCGGCCTTGCTCGACGAGTTCATGGACGACATCGTCGGTGGCAAGATTCAGGACGTGCTGGACGTGGACGAGGACAGCATCGGCCTCGAAATCTACGCGCATCACCGCCGCCGCTACCTGCTCATC
>JALONY010000295.1 GCA_025454715.1 Anaerolineae bacterium | reverse complement strand
ACGACGGCCCCGTCACCCTGACTCTCGACAGCGCCGACTTTCGGAAATAAAAACGCGGGTGTGCCCCCAGCCCTGCAGAGTCCCTCACCCCCAACCCCTCAGCCCGAAAACGGGCGAGGGGAGCAGAACCAGAGCCAAAGACACACGTCTTGCCCCGTTCTGCACCCCCTTCGCCCCTCAGTGGGAGAAGGGGGACGGGGGGATGAGGGGGCTAAACCGCCCTCAATTGCAGCATCACGTAAATATCGCTGTCCGGCTCGGCGCTCTCGGGGTCGAGCGCCTTGGCATAACCAAGCCCGCCGTCCTCGCTCAGGTGCTTCTTGTGCGTGCGGGTCGGCCAAAACAAGCGCTTGCGCGAGAGGCGCGTCAGCTTCCACGCCGTCTCGGTCGTGGCGCGGGTCGGCACCTCGATTTTGAGCACGTCCACATCGCGGAAATGCACGCCCTTCAACAACGCCTCGCCGAACAAGCGCGTAAAGTGCGCCGCCGCCCCGAAATCGACCTCGCGGCTGTAGCTGGTGTGCAGGTCTTTGGGCACCTGCAAGCTGACGGCCAAGGCCGGAATCCCCAGCGCCGCCGCCTCGATGGCCGCCCCGACCGTGCCGGAAATCGTCACGCCGTTGCCGACGTTCTCGCCATAATTGATGCCGCTGACCACCAATGACGGCCAACGCGGCGCAATCTCGTACACGCCGTGCTGCACCGATTGGGCGGGTGTGCCCCCCACCCCATACGCCAGTAGCTTGCGCCCACCAATCTCCAGCTCACGCTCGACCACGTTGCCGCGGCTGTACATCGGCAGGCTGCGCCCCATGCCCGATTGTTGCTCGATGGGCGCGGTAATCAGGACATCGGCGAGGTCGAGAAATGCCGCAGCCGACGCCCACAAACCCGGGGAGTCGATTCCGTCGTCATTGGTAAACAGCACGAGGGGGCGTTGCGAGGTCATGAGCAGTTACTTTCACAGGCGGGCGAAAAAGTGTTCGCTAACCGTACACCAGAAATGCGATTTGTGAATTAAAACCGCGTTAAGGTGCAAGGTTTTTTGTGTTGAGGCATAGCGCGGGTTGGGTTAGCCGCGCCGCACATCCAGATAACACGTCACCTCGCCGAGGGCTTGGGCGGCGTGGAGCGCGGCGGCCTGCGCGGGGGTGTGTTGGGTGTCGCTGGTCAACATCACCACCCCGACCTCCGGCAATTCGGCGCGCACCGCCACGCTGTGCTCGGCCTCGCTGGTCAACACGGTAAAAAAGCGGTTATCGGCCAACAACAGGTTGAGCTCGATATATTGGAAGGTGCGCGTGTCGCGCCGTTGATGGGCGACCTCGGACACGTACACCCCCGCAACCTCGGCCTCGGGCTTGCGCCACAACGTCAGCTCGCCGCGTGTGGCCACCACCTCCCGCGCTGCCGAAGAGAACAGCACGCGGTCGGGCATGGCGCGCAAGGCCAGCAGGTTCTTGGCCATCAGCCACGCCAGCACCACCGACACCAACAGCCCGAGATACGGCAACAACTGCGGCACGGGCAACAAGGTGCCCGCCGTCGGCAACCCCAGCTCGACGGTCAGCGACAAGACCGAGACACCGGTAAAGGCGAACAACAACACCGCATACCATGCGGCGCGCACCACGCGGGCGCGTGCCCACGTGGGCAAACGCACCAGCGCCACACCGTCGGGGTGCGGCTCGGCCAGCCAATCGCCGAAGGCTTGGGGCAAGGCGGGCAAGGGCTTGGCGACCGGCGCGGGCGCGTCGTCGGCCTCGCCCAGCGCGGGCGGGATAACCCGAAACGGCAAGCGCAACACCCGCGCCAATGCGCTACCGGCGCGGTTGGCCTCGGTGCCGAACACGACCGCTTTGGGGTCGTGCCAGCGCGCCAGCTCCAGCCAACGGCTGCCGCGTTGTGCCGCCAAATCGGGGGTGAACAGCACGCCCAATTGCCAAGCGCCCAGCGCGGGCGACCACCCCAAGACCACTTGGGTGATGGCGCCTTCCGGCAGGCCGCCCGACGGCAACTTGCGCGCCGAGGCGAACTCGGCGGCATACACCACCTCGCCGCCCAGCCCGACATCGAAGACGGTGCGCCCGAGCGCGCCGTTGTGAGCGTGAACGACCTTCCAGCGGTCGGGGTATAACTCGATTACGGTATCGTCATCAGCGCGAATCAGGCTGGCATGGGCAGGGGATGGCATCATAGGGAGTTGGTCTTTAATCGCAACGCGCACGCGGCGCGGGTAAGAATCACGTCAAAAAGGTGACGGTGTGCCCTATTATGACACACTCTCGCAGAGATGGAAGTGATGAATAACGCATCGCCCATCCCCGCCGGACACCACCAACCCCGCCCGCCGGACACCAATCCCGCACGCCCGTAGGGGCGCAGCGCGCTGCGCCCGCTCCCATTTGATTTCACGTCGGGCGCAACATCCCCAAATTGCCCCTTGCAGAGTTTTAAGGGCTGGTGTATTCTTATGGACGTAACGCACACAACAGCGTGCGGGTGTAATTCAGTGGTAGAATGTCTGCTTGCCATGCAGAATGTCACGAGTTCGAATCTCGTCACCCGCTCACACAAAAACCCCAGTCCATCGACTGGGGTTTTTCGTTATCTCGCTCAGGCAAGGGTGATGGCCTCGCGGATGGCTTGGGCGAAGCCGCCGAACTCCGGCGTAAACATCATGGCGGGCTGGCGCGGGCGCGGCAAGTCGATGGTGATGTCGGCCACCACCCGCCCGGGGCGGCGGCTGAGCACAATCACGCGGTCACTCATCAGCACCGCATCGTTGATGTCATGCGTGACCATCAGCACGGTCTGGCGGGTGCGCCGCCACTGCGCCAGCAAGTCGAGGCTGATTTGCTCGCGGGTCATCGCGTCGAGTGCCCCAAACGGCTCATCCAACAACAAGACCTCGGGTTGCTGCACCAGCACCCGCCCCAGCGCCACGCGCTGCGCCATCCCGCCGCTCAGCCCGCCCGGGTAGACCTCGGCGAACTCGCTCAACCCCAGCGTTTGCAACATCTCCTCGGCGGCGGCGGCGCGTTGCTCACGCTTGATGCCCGCCAGCTCCAACGGCAAGGCCACGTTGTCGCGCACCGTCCGCCACGGCATCAGGTTGGCGGCCTGAAACATCAACCCGACCCGCGGCGACGGGCTACGGATGGGCGTCTCGCCCAGCACCACCGCCCCTTGGGTGGCGGGCTGCAACCCCGCCACCACCTTAATCAGGGTCGATTTTCCGCAGCCCGACGGCCCGACGATGCACACGAATTGCCCGCGCTCGATGCCCAAATGCACGGGGCCCAGCGCGTGCAACGCCTCCCCATCGGGTTTCTGAAACGAGACGGTCAGGCCGCGGAAGGTCAACATCGCGCTTACTCGCCCGCTTCCGCGTTCAGCACGTCGGGGATGAACGTGTCGATGCTGACGCCGGTCAGGTCGAGGTCGGCGGGCACGCT
>JALONY010000294.1 GCA_025454715.1 Anaerolineae bacterium | reverse complement strand
GATGGGCTTCCGCAACCAAGTTCAGGTCTTCATCAACTGGCTCTGGAACTACCTGACCTACGACCGCAGCGTCCGCATCATCCTCGAAAACACCGCCGTTACCACGCCCCGCGCCAGCGGCGACTGACCGGCATTACCCATCTGCCGCTGGGGGTTGCACAGCCTCCCCCAGCGGCTCGGCGGCCACCACCCACCATACCCTCGGCACGCAATACACCCGATACGCCCCGCCATCGGCCAAGCGCAACACGCGTTCGTCTTGTTCGAGGAGCACATCGGCCTCCAGCGGCTGACCGTCCAACAGCAACACCTCGTGCTCGCCGTCCGACTCCAGCGTCCAGCGCCCCGCCAACATCACCACCCGCCCGAGCGCCAGCGCCTCGACCGTATGCGGGTAAAAGCGTGTGCCCAGCCAACGGCACACCCCGCAATCAGGGCGGTTGACCCACCGCCGAGCGATGCGCTGCACCGCTGTCGCCCCAGCCGTCAAAAGCACGGCCACGAGCGCGAAAAACAGCAAAAATACCCCGCAGACCCACGGCCCCAGCGCGTCGCCAAACCGAATCGCCACGATGAAATAACTGACGGCCACTACCGCAACCCACGGCAGCACCACCAGCATCGACAGCGCCCCGAGGCACGCCTCCACCGCCTCACGGCTCAGGCGTGCGTGCTGCCCCGCCGACAACCGACCGGCGCGGTTATCGGTCAGGTCATCCGGCGAAAACGCGAACAACGCCGCCAGCTCAGCCAGCCCCATCCCCGCACCCTGTCCCCGTCACCAACACCCAATCCAGCGCCGCGCCCAGCCGCCGCTTCTCCAGCGATGCGACGCTATCGGTCGGGCGGTACATCTCGGACGAGCGCACCTCGAACGCCCATACCCCCGCCGTGCCTTCGCTCACGACCGCCCGATAATGCGTCCGCCGCAACCTCGTCTCGGCGGTCAGCGCCAACGGTTGGCCGTCCAACGTGGCCGAAATGGTCGGGCGAGCGCGGGTCACGGGGCGGTCAAGCACCACCAGCTCAACCGTCCACGGTGCCGAACAACCCACCGGCAACGTCACCGTTGCCCGCTCTTGCGCCATGAAGCGCACCACTGCCCCATCCAACGGGTTAGGCGGCTGTGGCAAATACCAGCCCACCCCACGGTCATCATCGAACGTGTAATAGCCCGCCAAGACCCCAGCCGCTTCGGCGGCACGGCGCGCCTGCTCACCGTGTGGAACCTCCGGCCTCGGTTGCGCGGGCGGGAGCCAGACGTATAATACGAGGTTGAGCATCAACAAGGTGAGCAGAATGACCCCGACACGCCTGACGACCGCGCCCACCCCTTCTTTTGCCTCGCGATTGGCCGCATGGTTCATTCGGTTCCGCGCCCCCATTCTCATCTTTTTGATATCCCGAGTCGCGTTGCTGGGCATCCAAGCCATCGTCATCGGGATGGGTGGCAACGCGGCCAACGCCCCATGGATTGACCACTGGGTGCGCTGGGATGCCATCTACTATAACGACATCGCCCACATTGGCTATACCTACTCGCCCGACACCCACACCAGTGCCGCGTTTTTCCCATTTTATCCTGCGCTCGTCCGCTTGGTCAGCCCATGGTTCGGTGCAGACCTCGCCCTCTTGCTGGTCAGCAACCTCGCCTTGCTGGTCGCCCTCATCTATATGCAGCGCCTCGCCGAACGCGAGGGCATGGGCACGCCCGCCCAACGCCACGCCGCGCTATATATGGTCGGGTTGCCACTTGGGTTCTTCCTCGGGGCGGGCTACGCCGAAAGCGTGTTCTTGGCGCTGTCCATCGCCAGCGCCTACCATGCCCGCAATGAGCACTGGACACCGGCCATCGTGCTGGCCATGCTGGCCACCCTGACCCGCGTCAACGGGGTGTTGCTGTTCGGCGTGATTGTGCTGGAGTGGCTGGAAAAACACGACGTAACCGTGCCGCGCCTGTTCACGTTGGGCGGCTGGCGCGCCGTCGGGAGTGCCCTGCGCCGCGATGGTTGGGTGATGTGCTGCGCGCTAGGCATCCCGCTCACATTGGGTAGCCTCAGCCTGTATCAGTACGTTTATTTCGGCTCGCCGCTCCTGTTCATCGAGGCGCACGACAGCGTGCGCGGACAAGCCGACTTGATGCGCGTCGTCACCGATTTTATGCGCGTGCTGCGCCTCGATACCATCCGGCTCGATTTGATGTTCGGGGCGGCCATGTTGGTGCTGATGCCGCTGTTATTGCTGCGCGCCTTCCGAATCCGTGCCAGCTATGGCTGGTACCTGCTCATCTCGGCGCTCATCCCGCTCCCCACCGGCCTGATGTCCTATATGCGCCTGATGGGCGGCATTTTCCCGATTTACCTCGCGTTGGGCGGCTTGTCACTGTCTGGCATCGCCCACGCGGTGATATTGGCGATGTTCAGCCTACTCCAATTGCTCGGCTTGTTCGTCTTCTTCAGCGGCGGGTTCGTCAGCTAAGGGGCGGCCACGCGCTACGTCAGGCCGCCCCCGCATCAGCGCAATCGCTTAGCTGTGCTCCAACAAGCTCCGACCGGTCATCTCGGCGGGTTGCGCCACGCCCAGCACTTCCAGCACCGTCGGCGCGACATCGGCCAAGATGCCCGACGGGCGCAATTTGTAGTAGCCCTCGCCAATCACGAACAACGAGACCGGATTGGTCGTGTGATAGGTGTGCGCCGCACCGGTCAATTCCTCGACCATCCGCTCACAGTTGCCGTGGTCTGCCGTCACGATGGCCACGCCACCGCTGGCCGTCCACGCCTCGACCAAGCGCCCCGCGCACGCATCGACCGTCTCGACCGCCTTCACCGCCGCGCTCAAGACGCCGGTATGCCCGACCATGTCGGGGTTGGCGAAATTGACCAGCACGAACGCATCGTCGTGCGCCGCCATGCGCGCCAAGGTCGCCTCGGTCAGCTCATAGGCGCTCATCTCCGGTTGCAAATCATAGGTCGCCACCTTGGGCGACGGCACGATGTGGCGGCTTTCGCCCGCGAACGGCTCCTCGTTACGCCCGTTGAAGAAAAAGGTGACGTGGGGGTATTTTTCGGTCTCGGCGCTGTGATATTGGCTCAGGCCGGCCTTGCTCAGGGTCTCGGCCAGCGTGTTCTTCAGGCGCTCCTTGCCGAACACCACCCGCACCGGCAAATCGTCCATGTACTCGGTAAACGAGGCCAAATGCACCCCGTCCACCCGCTGCCCGCCGAAACCGGC
>JALONY010000293.1 GCA_025454715.1 Anaerolineae bacterium | reverse complement strand
CACGTTGGCGTCGTGGCGCAAGACGATGGCGGTGAACCTCGATGCGAACGTGGCCTTGCTGCGTGAGGTATACCCGTTGCTGAAGGCCTCGCCCAAGGGCGGGCGGGTGGTGATGGTCGGGTCGAAGAACGTGCCTGCCCCGGGCCCGGGAGCCGCAGCCTATTCGTCGTCGAAGGCGGCGCTCAACCAATTGGCGCGGGTGGCGGCGTTGGAGTGGGGCGCGGATGGGATTCGGGTCAATACCGTGCACCCAAATCAGGTGTTCGATACCGGCCTGTGGACGGACGAGGTGATTGCGGCACGCGCCAAGCATTACGGGTTGTCGGTCGAGGCGTATAAGACCAACAACGTGCTGCGTACCGAGGTCCGAGGTGACCAGCCGTGACGTGGCCGAGGCGGTGACGGCGTTATTGGGCGATGCGTTCCGCGTCACGACCGGCGCGCAGGTTTCGGTCGATGGTGGTAACGACCGCGTTATATAGCCGGTCGGGAGTTTGCGAGAGCGCGCTAGATGGGCTATGCTATGTGAGGATTGTCCTGTCGGACTTGTGCGTTTTGTCAGGTGCGCGGCGGGCAAACTTGCTTTTGGGGCAGCCTAAGACATTTTGGAGGCACTATGCGTAAGATGGTTTTTGTGTTCGTCTTGTTGCTGACGATGGTCAGCATGGGCGCGTTGGCGCAGGACAACCCGGTCACGCTGCGGATTACGTGGTATGACGACGGCAACGAAGGCGCGGTGTTGCGCGGCCTGCTCGACCAGTTCGAGGCCAACAACCCCGACATCAAGGTCGAGCTGGACACCGTGGCGTACAACGTCATCCTCGAGCAACTGCCGCAACAAGTGCAGGCGGGTGAGGCACCCGACTTGTTGCGCTTGACCAACTTCCTCGGGTTGCGCGGGTTCTACCTCGACATCACCCCGCACTTGTCGGACGCGGCGGCCTATGAGAGCTACTTCCCGGCGGGCGTGCTGAACGCCTTCCGCCTCGAGGACGAGACCGGCTTGTTCGGCCTGCCGTTGCAGACCACCGTGAGCGGCCTGTATGCCAACGCCACCCTGTTCGAGCAGGCCGGCGTCGAACTGCCGACCACCGAAGACGGTTGGGACACGTGGGTCGAGGCGGCGCAAGCCGTGGCCGAGGCCACCGAGACCCCGTATGCGCTGGCGTTCGACCGCGCTGGCCACCGTTTCGCGGGCCCGGCCATCAGCGAAGGCTCCTCGTTCGTCAACGAGGACGGCACCCTCACGATTGACCAGCCCGGCTTCCGCGTGATGGCCGAGCGCCTGAAGGCGTGGCACGACAACGGCGTGGTGCCGGTCGAGGTGTGGTTGGGCGCTGGCGGGAGCTATGCTCCGGCTGCCGACTACTTCATCAACGGCCAAGCCGTGCTGTACATGGCCGGTTCGTGGCAAATCAACAACTTCGCCAACAACATCGGCGATAACTTCGACTGGGTGGCGGTCGGCAACCTGACCGGCGAGGAGACCTCGACCGGGATGCCCGGCGGCGCGGCGCTGATGGCGATGGCCGCGACCGAGCACCCCGAGGAAGTGGCGCGCTTGCTGGAGTTCTTGGCCACCCCCGAGATTTACGCCCAGTTCACCGCCGAGACGCTGTTCCTGCCGGGTCACCTCGCGTTGCCCGAGTTCGAATACGTGACCGAGAACGAGGACGCCAAGGCCGCCTTGGAAGTGTTCGCCGCCGAGGTTCCCAAGCTGGCCGATGCCGCTTACGCGCTGAACTTCCACCCCAAGTTCTTCGATGCCTTCAACATCCCGACCCGTGAGCGCCTGACCCAGTATCTGGCGGGTGAGCTGACGTTGGACGAGGCCATCGAGCGCATTCAGCAAGACGCCGACACCGCGTTGGCGCCCGCTTCGTAAGGCCGTGAAGGCAGGGGCTATCCCTGTCGCACATCTTGCAATAACCCGTGGATGGGGGCGCAGCGCGCTGTGCCCCCATCCCATTTCCCCAATCGGGGTGTGCTCCCCAATGTGGTGTGTTCGGTTTTGGAACGATGGTAGAGAAAGGTTGCTTGCATGGCCTCGCCTGAGCGAATAAAAGCCCACCACACCGTTTTCGAGACGGTGTATAACGCGGTCGTGGACGCGCTTGATTTCGTGTTGCGCCCGCTGCAAAAGCGGATTGGTCAGCGCAATATGGCGTATGTGTTCGTGCTGCCCAACCTGATTATTTTCGTCATTTTTGTGTTGTTCCCGATGTTGATGAACTTTTATTATGCGTTCACGGGCGGCTCCAACATTTTCCCCGACCAGCGCCCGTTCGTCGGGCTGCAAAACTTCCAGACCATCTTTAGCTGCACCGACTACACCAACCCCAACACCTGCCGCGAGGATTTGTTTTGGAAGGCGGCTTTCAATACGTTCGGGTTCGTGGTGATTCAAGTCGGGGCGATGGTGGTGATTTCGCTCCTGACGGCGCTGGCGCTCAACCGCAAGATACGGGCGCGGGGCTTCTTTCGCAGTGTGTTTTTCTATCCGGTCTTGTTGTCGCCGGTGGTCATCGCCCTAATTTGGCGCTGGGTGCTGCAAAACGACGGCCTGATTAACGGCCTCTTGGTCGGAGTGGGGGGCGAGCGTATCGCCTTCCTGACCAACGCGGATTGGTCGCGCTTTTGGGTGATTTTCATCAGCGTGTGGTCGCAGATGGGGTTTTATACCCTGATTTTGTTGGCGGGGCTGCAAAGCATCCCACATGAGCTGTACGAGGCGGGTTCCATCGACGGGGCGAACCCGTTACAGACCTTTTGGCGCATCACCTTGCCGTTGCTGATGCCGACCATGCTGGTGGTGCTGGTGCTCTCGCTGATTCGGGCGGTGCAGGTGTTCGACCAAGTGTACGCCTTCACCAATGGCGGGCCCGGCACAGCCACCACCTACATGATCCAATACGTGTACCTGACGGCGTTTGCTGGGCGCGGCAACCAATATGGGTTGGCGGCGGCGGCCTCGGTGTTGTTGGCGGTGGTGTTGCTGGTGTTCACGTTGCTTCAGCTTCGCGTCGGGCGCAAGTCCGAGCTGTCGGTATAGGGTGGGGGAGGGCACACGATGGCCGCTGCCGTTCGCAACTTTTTGACCCGAACCCGTGGGCATGGGCGCATCGACCGGATGGACGTGCTGACCTACGCTTACCTGATTTTGGGAACCGTCATCATGTTCGGCCCCGTGGTGTGGCTGGTGATGTCGTCGTTCAAGGATATCAACGACCTGACGCGCTTCCCGCCGCGCTTTTTGCCCTATCAGCAGCAGACGGTGGTGGTCGAGGGCTATGAGGAGCCGTTGCCGTTGTTTACCGTGCGTGCCGAGGATGGCAGCGAGCGGGTGCTGGCGCGGGTGCGTCGCGTCGGCATCGAGGGGCAGATGATTGACCCGGCCAACCCGTCCGAGGTCATCCGCGCCAACATCAACACGATGGAGCCGGTCGAGTCGGTGTTCTTCAGCTTCGACAATTATGTGCGTGGGGTCGAGCGGTTCGATTTTCCGCGCTATTTTTGGAACACGCTGGTGGTGACGGTGGTGGCCACCGTCTTGACGTTGCTGGTGAACAGCATGGCCGCGTTTGCGCTGAGCAAGTACAAGTTCCCG
>JALONY010000292.1 GCA_025454715.1 Anaerolineae bacterium | reverse complement strand
CCGTTGACGCGCCGCCCGACGTTCTCGGCGGCACGTTCGAGGTCTTCTTGGGTGAACGAGCCGGTGGGGAGCTGTGCTTCGAGCAGCACGCGCATCCCGCCGACGAGGTCGAGGCCGAGTTCTTGGCGGACGGTCAAATCGAGGTTGCCGTCATTGTCCCAGTCGAGGCCGGTGGTGTCGGGTAGGCTGACCCACACGCAAAACGCGGTGAGCAGCACGATGAAGACCAGCCAGCGGTAATGTCTTGCCATTATCCCCCCAAAGTGGTAGAGGCGAAACGCGGGTGAAAAAACAGGCGGCGCGCTGGCGAGGGCGCGCCGTGGTGCGTGGTGCGGTGGTTTTTAGGAAGAGGTGGGGGAGTCGGTCGGTGCGGGCTTGTCTTTGATGGCCATCTGCACGTTGCGCGCCAGTTCCTCGGGGTCGAAGGCTTGTAGGAGCGAGGCGGTGACGGCGCGGACGCGCACGCCCGGGGCAATCTCGACGATGGCCAAGCCCTCGGGGCCGCGAATCTCGAGCACGCGCCCGATAAGGCCGCCAGCCATGATGACCTCGTCGCCTTCGGCGAGGGTGCGGACGAACTTTTGGCGTTTGGTGTACTCGTATTGTTTGGGGTAGACCACCAGCGACCAATAGGCACCGAGCGCCAACAACATGACAACGCTAAAGATTACGAATTCCATAGCGACCGTTTCCTCAGACCTCGTTTAACGCTAAGGATGATACCCGCGACGGGGGGGCATGACAACGGGGAACGCCAAGGATTGGGTATGTCGGTCTTGTGGGGGCGGGTGGTGCGTGCTATACTGAGGTGGCTTGAGAAATGCCACTGTAGCTCAACGGCAGAGCATTCGCTTCGTAAGCGACAGGTTAAGGGTTCAAATCCCTTCAGTGGCTCACCATCATAGCCTGCAAACCCCGCGTTTGCGGGCTTTTTTGTAGGTCGTGCGTGGGTGGGGTGCTGGATAGGGCAGGAGAGCGCGATGGAAACGCCCGGGCTGGATCGTCCGTTTACGATTGGGGTGGCTGGCGGGACAGGCAGCGGCAAGACGACCGCCGCCCGCGAAATCATCGAGCGTGTGGGCAGCGACAAAATCGCGTATTTGCCCCATGATGCCTATTACAAAGACTTGCGCCACCTGCCGCCCAACCAGCGTAAGACGGTCAACTTCGACCATCCCGACTCGTTGGACAACGCGCTGTTGGTGGAGCATTTGCGGCAGTTGCAGGCGTGGGAGGGGGTAGACATCCCCGTCTACGACTTCGCCAACGACACGCGCACCGGCCAGACCATCCGCATCGACCCGAACCCGATCATCTTGGTCGAGGGCATCTTGATTTTCAGCGAGCCGGAGCTGCGCAAACTGCTGGATTTCAAGATTTTCGTCGATACCGACGCCGACATCCGTTTCATCCGCCGCTTGCAGCGCGACGTGAAGGAGCGCGGGCGGACGATCGACAGCGTGATTGGGCGGTATCTCTCGACCGTGCGCCCGATGCACATGGAGTTCGTCGAGCCCAGCCGCCGTTACGCCGACATCATCATCCCCGAAATGGTGTTCAACCACCCGGCCATCGACATGGTGGCCGACCGCATCCGCATGTTGACGATGCGCGGCTCGGCGCGCTGACCTGTCCGAATCTTAAGCCGGATGTAAAAAGACCGCGATAGGCGGGTGAGAAACTCACTTGCTTGAGGGTGTGGCGTGTTAGACTCATGTCAACTCAGCGATGAGCCAGCGGGGATGCCTACGCACCATCTCCCGCGTTCGCCTCTTCGTACAAACAAGGTTATGTGCACCATGACTCGGGACATGCAGCGTCAATTCGCCAACATCCTCTCTTGGAGCGCGGTTCTCGCGTTCAACTTCGTCTCACAGGCGCTCCCGCTCAACGGGCAGACCAGTGCCGAAATCGCCAACCGCTTCGCCAACAACTTCTACTTTCCGGCCAATTACGCCTTCAGCATCTGGGGCGTGATTTACAGCTTCTTGCTGGCGTTCACCATTTATCAGGCGTTGCCCAGCCAACGTCAAAACCCGCATGTGCAGCGCATCGGCTATCTGTTCGTGCTGACCAGCATCTTCAACATCTTGTGGCTGACCGCCTTCCACTACAACGCCTTTGCCCTCAGCATGGCGATGATGATCGGGTTGTTGGTTACGTTGCTGCGTATTTACATGTTGCTGGACATCGGCGGCAAGCCAGTGAGCACGGCGGTCAAGTGGGCGGTTCACATCCCGTTCAGCTTGTACTTGGGCTGGATTACGGCGGCGACGGTCGCCAACGCCAGCTACGTCATCCTCGACCTGAACGGTGACCTCGCCGCCGCCAGCAACATCACGTGGGCGGTGGTCATGCTGGCCGTGACCGGTGTCTTGGGCGTCGGGATGGCGGTCTTCCGTCGCGACTACGCCTACAGCGGCGTGGTAATTTGGGCGGTCTTCGCGATTTACTCGCGCTTCGCCGCGGCGGAGCCGACCGTGGCGACCACGTCGCTGATCGTGTGCGGGGCGACCGCGCTGGCGCTGGTGGTGGCGTTCGTCAACCAACGGCGTTCGGGCGGCGGCGGCGTGTTGGCCGGCAAGGCGGCCTAACGCATCATGCCGACGGGGTTGGTCTGGGGTGCATCGGGTGGGATTGGCGCGGCGCTGGTGCGCGAGATGAAGCGGCGCGGCTGGGCGGCTTATGGGGCGGCACGCGATGAGTCGCATGTGCCCTCCGAGGCCGATGGCGTGGTCTCGTTCGATGCGGACTGGCCGGATACCTTTCGTAACGCGACCTTCGGGGTAGCGCAGGCGGTAGAATCGCTCGACCTCGTGGTGTATGCGGCGGGCGGGATGCACCCCGCCACGCTCGAAAAGACCGAACCCACGGCATGGGCACGGGTGATGGCCGCCAACTTGAGCGGCGCGCAATGGGCGTTGACGGCCTCGTTGCCTTTGTTGTCGCCCAGTGCACACCTGATGATGATTGGGGCGTATGTCGATCGCATCAGCTTGCCGCGCATGGGCGCCTACGTGGCGGCCAAGGCCGGTTTGGAGGCGTGGGCGACGATTTTCGCCAAAGAGAATCGTAAGCACCGTGTGACGTTGGTGCGGATGCCCGCGGTCGATACGGCGTTTTGGCGCAATGTGCCGTTCAAGCTTCCGGCGGGCGCTCTGACGCCGGAGCAAGCGGCCAACGCCGTGCTCGATTGGCATGAGGGCGGCCAAAGCGGTGTGCTGGAGATTGAGCACGGCTAGA
>JALONY010000291.1 GCA_025454715.1 Anaerolineae bacterium | reverse complement strand
AGCACACCGGCCAGCACCACCAACGCGAGGATGAGCAAGACGAAGCTCAGGTTGACGGTGAACAGGCTGAAGGCCAGCACCACGCTCTCGAACGACGAGATGGCGCTACGCGACAAAATGCCGACCACCCCCAGCACGGCGAGGGCGGCACTGCCCGCGAACCACGGCACGATGAGGGCGTGGGTGTGCGGCAACGGGTCGGCGGCGGTTTGGCCGCGCCAGCCGATGAACCACCGCGAGGCAATGACACCACCGGCCATCCCAGCCATCAGTTGCAGGGTCTTGACGATGGGCAAGGTCAGGATGGCGAGGATGGACGAGCCATAGCTGATGGCGCTGAAGAACGCGATCAGCAGGCCGCTCAGCACGCCGATGACCGTGACCAAAACGGCGATATTCCACCACGACGGCGCGAGCGCGTCGGGGTTGCCCTGCTGACCGGCTTGGCCGCGCAAGGCCTCGACGGCTTGCGTAACGACGGTTTGCACGTCGTCGAGGCCGACGCGCTCCGGCGCGCCCGGGATGCCCGCGGGCAACTTGACGCTGGCCGACTTGGGCGCAGAAGCGGCCTCGCGGCGCAGGTCGCTGGTGTCCGGCACGGGGTCGGGGGCGGGCTTGGCCTCCGGCGGTTGCGCGGCAGGTGGCGGAGTCGGGTCGGGTGTTGCGGGCGGCTCTTGGTCAAACGGTGGTCGGTCGCTCATGGACGGTTTCCCCCATCACATCATCGGTCATCCCCCAGCGGGTTGACCTGATTATCGGAGGGATGGGGGAAACGCGCAACTACCCCCGGACTGTTGCCTCACCTTGCCCAGCCGTCAGGCGGGTCTCGGGCGTGGCGTGGTCGGGTTTGACGAGGCCGATGGCGTAGTGTGCGCCGTCCGGCGCGGTCACGCTGCTGGTGATGACGCCGACGCGCTTCCCGTCCAGCAACAGGTCGGCAGGGGCGTCGAGCGGGGCGGTCAGCCCCAAGCGCACCAAGGTCTTGGCCAGCTTGCCGCGGCTCTCCATGCGGGCGATGATTTCTTGGCCGGTGTAGCACCCTTTGCTGAAGCTGACCTCATCCCACAGCCCCAGCTCCAGCGGGATGTACTCCTCGCTCAGCTCCCGCCCGATGGCGGGCACCCCCGCCGCAATCCGTAGCGCGTTGAAGGTTTGGCCACCGGCGGGCTGTGCCCCTGCCCGCAACAGCGCGCCCCACACCGTCGGGGCGTCGGCGGTGCTGCACACCAGCCTAAAATGAGCGCCCACCAACGGCTTGGCGCGCCCGACGCGCACAACCACCCCGTCTACCCTGACCTCACGATGGGCGAACAGCGCCAAATCGGCCACGCCCCAGCCCGCCGCGATCGCCTCGGCCTGCGCGCCGTGCAGCCCGATTTGGGTGGTCTCGCCGGTCACGTCCCGCGGTGCCACCTTATCGCGGAAGAAGATGTTTTGTTGGATGTATTGGCGCACCGCCTCGCCGCGCCCGGGGGCGGCCAGCACCAGCGACTCGTCCGCTGTGATGCGCCAGACCTCGGCGCGGTCGAGCACCCGCCCGATCGGGCTGACGAACACGGTGGCGCAGCCTTGCCCATCGGTCAGGCGTTGCACATCGTTGGTGCTGGTGCGCTGCACCAACCCCAAGCCATCGGCTCCCCCGAGGCGCACGCGCCCCTCATGACTGCGGTCGAATACCACCGCGCCGGTGTGGGCGGCCTGCCACTCGGTCGGGAGGTCGGTATAAACGGTCGGGATGCCGTCGGGGGCGAGTTGCGCCCCTGCGGCGCGGTGCAGGTCGGCCAATGCGCTCATGCCGGTTGCTCCTCGGCGGCGTGGCGCTCGGCGCGCTCACGGGTGATGAGGTCGGTCAGCGCGGCGCTGGCGCGCTCGAGGTCGTCATTGACGATGACGTAGGCGCACTCGCGGGCGAAGGCCAGCTCACGCGGGGCGCGTGCCATGCGCTTGGCCACGCCTTCCTCCGACTCGCCACGGGCGCGCATCCGCGCCTCGAGGGTGGCCAGCGCCTCGGCATCGTCGTTGCCGGGCGGGCGGATGAAGACCAAGACCGCGTTCTCGGGGTAGGCGGCCTTGACCTTTTGCGCGCCCGCCATCTCGACATCGGCAATCAGGTAGGTTCCTGCGCCGAACGCGGCCTCTAGCGGGGCGCGCACCACGCCGTACCACTTGCCCGGGTGCACCTCTTCCCACTCGGCCAATTTACCGGCGTCACGCCACGCGATGAAGGTCGGCTCGTCGATGAAATAGTGTTCGCGGCCTTCCTGCTCGCCCGGGCGGATGGCGCGGGTGGTGGCGGTCGGGACTTGGTGCAGGTCGGCGAAGTGCGGCAGCACGCGCTGCATCACGGTGTTTTTGCCGACCCCGCCGGGCCCGACCAACAAGAAAATCGCGCCGGAGCCATAAGGTGAACGAGGGGACATGATGGGGTTCCTAGCGTTAAAACCAGACGAAAAACGGGTTAACGGTAGTGTACCAGCATTCGCCCACAGCTTGGGATGTGCAGTTGCTGAACGGTGTGGCCGCGCTAAGCGCGCTGGCGCAGCACCGCCCACACGAAGCGCGGCAGGCGCAACATCCGCTTGGCGCGCCACGGCTGACGGATGAGCCGGTACAGCCACTCCAGCCCCGCCCGCTGCATCCAGAGCGGCGCACGCGGCACCACCCCCGCGATGAAGTCGAACGAGCCGCCCACCCCCATCGCCATCGCCACGCGCAGGCGCGGCAGGTTTCGCGCAATCCATTTGTCTTGGGCGGGCGCGCCATAGGCCACGAACAGCACATCGGCCTCGCTGGCGTTGACGCGCCGCACGAGGTCGTCTTCATCCTCGGGGCGCGGGCTACCCCCATACACCCCGACCACCTGTAGACCGGCGTGGCGCGCCGTCAAGAGGTCGGCGGCGCGTTGCGCGATGCCCTCACCCGCGCCGAGGAAGAACAAGCGCCAGCCCTCACGCGCCGCCCGCTCCGCAATCAACGGCACACCGTCCGATCCGGTCACGCGCTCGGGCAAGGCCGCCCCCAAGTGCTTGGCCGCCCACAGCAACCCGACCCCGTCGGCCACGTTCAAATCGGAACGGGACAGGATGGCCTTAAAAATCGGGTCGGACTGAGCGACCATCACGAACTCGGGGTTAACCGTGCAGATGTGGTGGGCGCGGTCACGCTGGCGCACCCACACCCCAATCTGGTCGAGCAAGCTTGCGAACGTGACCGGATGCACCGGCACGCCCAAAATCCCGACCGG
>JALONY010000290.1 GCA_025454715.1 Anaerolineae bacterium | reverse complement strand
CCGTTGCTGTACATCGGCTATGGCCGCGCCGTGCTCAAGATGCCGACCACCGGCCCCGTGTTCGAGCCACTGGCGCAATGGTGGGGCATCACCCCCAACGCCCTCAACGGCTTCTATGACTCCGCGGGGCGCATCGCGGGCGGCTACTCGGACATCGGGCACTTCGTCAGCGAGCAAGACTATATCAATGCCGAGCGCATCGCCGATTACGTCCGCCGCTCCGAGAAGCCGGTGCTGTCGGAAGAGGCAGGTTTCAGCTTCAGGGCTGGCCGCGATGTCGTGACCAACCCGACTCAACTGCTCAACCTGTGGCTACGCAGCATGTACGACGGAACCACGCTCATCAACCAAATCGATCGGCAAGAGTTCGGGTACGTCATCCTGCGGGCGCAGTTCTACCCCACCCGCGTGCTGCTGGCCATCGCCCGCGCCTATGATACGGTCGAGGTCATCCCGATGAACGGGTTCGAGTACATCATCAAGGCGCCGCACACCCGCCAAGGCGGCGGCGACCGCTATTTCGTCAAATAGGGGCGCGCCCCCTACAGGGCGTGTGGCGTGAGATTGGCGGGCGCAGTGGACGTGGCAGGCCACGTCCCTACGATGATGTTGGCCGGTTTTTGTGCCGTAGGGACAACGCCTGCTTCGAGTACATCATCAAGGCGCCGCACACCCGCCAAGGCGGCGGTGACCGCTATTTCGTCAAATAGGGGCTGCGCCCCACAGGGCGTGTGGCGTGGGAGTGGCGGGCGCAGTGGACGTGGCAGGCCACGTCCCTACGATGATGTTGGCCGGTTTTTGTGCCGTAGGGACAACGCCTGCGTTGTCCGTTGGGGGTGAGGGGCGGGCTACTCCTCATCCGTGCGGCGGCGCGGTGCCAGCCCGCCAAACCCCGATTGGCGGCGCGGTGCCCTGTCCAGCCCAATCGGGCGGCGCTGCACCAAGAAATCGCGGTCAGCGGTCATCTGCACGGTCAACGTGTCGATCGAGCGCTCCAACATGTCCAACGACACCTCGGTCAGGCGCTCGCGGGCGGCCAACATACGCGCCGCCAGCGCCGCCTCGCGCACGAACGCGCCCGGCTGCCCAATCAAGCGGTCAATCACCGCGTTATGGCTGATGTCCCATTGGTCGGCCATGTAGTGGCGCAACATCTGCTCGGCTTGCTGGGCGTCTTGGATGGTCGGGATGACGTAAATCCGGTCGAGACGCCCGGGGCGCTTGGTGATGCGCTCATCGATGGCCTCGGGGTAATTGGTCGTGGCAATCAGCAATGAGCCGCGGGGGTTATTGGGCGATTCCACCCCGTCCATCACATTGAGGATGCGCGCCTTGTCGTCGCCGCGCAAATAGGCGTCGATTTCCTCGACGATCAACAAGGTCGGGTAACGGGCGTTGGCGACGGCCTGAAACGCCCGCTGAATCTTCTCGAACGACGCGCCATCGCGGTCGGTGCCGCTGACGTAGACCACCACCCGCCCTTGGTCGATGCAGTGCTTGGCCAGCGCCGCGCACAACAACGTTTTGCCGGTGCCCGGCACCCCCGCCAACAGCAATTTGCGGAACGGTGCCAGCTTCAGCTTGCGGTAAATCTCCACGCCGTCCTCGAAGAAGCTGTCCACGTCGCTGACGAGCTGCGTCTTGAGGTCATCGGGCAAAATCACGTCGTCCCAAGCCACTTTCGGGTCAAACGAGGCGTCCATCCCGCCGATGATGTACACATCGCGGCGGCGCTGAATCTTGGGGCGGACGGCGCGGGCGCACAAGCCCTCGAACTGTGCCCACGTCTCCAGACGGTCGGGCGGCACCAGCGCGATGGCCGAGAGGTCTTGCACCTCGTCGTCGAAATAGGCGCTGACGTACAGCACCTCGAACGGGCCATTGTCCGAATCGAACCGGAACACCAACGCCCCCGCCGACGACGTGAACACCATCTTCTTGCCCCATGCGCCATAATCGCTAATCGGCGTCACGACCGGGCAATCGACCCGCTCGACGCCCAAAAAGCGCGCTTTGCCTCGCAGGCGACGGTTGGGCTTCATCAGCTTTTGGGCTACCATATTGCTGCATTCCGGCGATGCCCAAATGGCGATGGCCTCGCGCTGTGGCCAGCGGGTTTGCCACTCGCCGTGCGCCCATGTAACGAGACGTTCATACTGCATGGTATCGAAATCCGTTCTGCTGGCCGTGCCCATGCGCGCCACAGGCGGCAAGGCTGGTCGTTGCGACCGCCCCTATTGTAGGCCATATCGGGGCAACACGGTATGCAGATGCTGAGGACTTGGGCAGTTTGCCCCGAAAATGAGGCATAATAAGCGTCTATTTGAACGCGAGAGAGGTTTTACACACAGACGATGAGCACGGCTTATGTGACCCACCCGCTGTATGCCGACCACGATTACCCGGGGCACCCCGAGCACGCCGGGCGCATCCGCGCCGTCTGGCGCGAGCTGGAATCGAGCGGCCTGACGGCGCGCATGACCCCCATCACCCCCCGCGAGGTCAGCGACGCCGACATCTTGGCGGTGCACGGCGAGCGCTACCTCGACCGCTTCAATTGGATTGGCCTGCAAGAGGTGCCGGTCTTTTTTGACCCCGACACCTACGCCCTGCCCGAAACCCCCCAAATCGCCCGCCTCGCCGCCGGTGGCGTGGTCGCAGCGGTCGATGCGGTGCTGAGCGGCAGCGCCCGCAACGCCATGGCCTGCGTGCGCCCGCCCGGGCACCACGCGCTGGCCGGTAGCCCGATGGGCTTTTGCTTGCTGGGCAACGTGCCCATCGCCGTGCGCCACGCCCAGCGCGCCCACGGGCTCAAGCGCGTGCTGGTGGTCGATTATGACGTGCACCACGGCAACGGCACCCAAGACATGTTTTACAACGACGGCTCGGTGCTGTTCATCTCGTCGCACCAGTCCCCGTTTTACCCGGGCACCGGCCTCGCCGAGGAGACCGGCGCCGGGCAAGGGCGCGGCGCAACCCTCAACATCCCCCTTCCGGCGGGCGTCGGTGATGTCGGCTTCGCGCAGGTGTATGAGCGGGTGGTCTGGCCAGCGGCGCGGGCGTTTCGCCCCGAGCTGATCGTGGTCTCGGCAGGGTTCGACGCGCACTGGCGCGACCCGCTGGGCGGCCTGACCCTGACCAACACCGGCTACGCCCACCTGACCCGCGAGCTCATCCGCATGGCCAACGAATTGTGTGGCGGGCGCATCGTCTTTGCGATGGAGGGCGGCTACGACACCGAGGCG
>JALONY010000012.1 GCA_025454715.1 Anaerolineae bacterium | reverse complement strand
CGTGCTGCTGGCCGGTGACGGTGAAGCGGGTCAGGGTGTGGACGGTCAGGCGCAGGATGGCCATAAAGATGGCGCGCCGCCACCCGTACCACGGTTGCCGGTCGATGTATGCCCGCACGTCGGCGGGCAGGTGAAGGGAGGGGGTTTTTTCGCTCATAGTGCCCCCAGTATAGCCGCAGGCGGCTTGTGCGGCGCTGGCCACCCCTGCCGAGAGGTCGGCTTGCGCGCCGTCGGCGGAGTCCGAGATGGCGCGCACGGCCACGAACGGCACACCATGCGCCGCGCTGACCTGCGCGACCGCCGCGCTTTCCATATCGACGATGCGCGCACCGGTGCGCTCGAACAAGCTGGCGCGGGTGGCGGGGTCGGCCACGAACAGGTCGCCACTGACGCCCAACCCACCGACCTGTACCCCCACGACCTGACCGGCCAACAGCAACAGGGCGGGGTCGGCGGGCGCGTCGGGCGGGGTTTGGGAGGGGCGGAATCCGCTGGGGGTGATGCTGCCGCGCTGGTGGTTACGCCACGCCGCGGGCACCAAGACCGCCCCGACCGCCAGCGCGGGGTCGAGGCTGCCCGCCGTCCCGACCATCAGCACATGCGACGGCCTGAGGGCGACGATGGCGCGCTCGGCGGTTGCCGCCGCGTCAATCAGACCGGCGCCGGTCAGCACCAGCGCCACCGGCTGGCCGTCGAGGGTGGCGAGGCGCGCTTGCCCGACTGCGAGGTCAACCGTGCGGAGGTCGCGCAGGTGCGGCAACAGCGGCTCGATTTCGACCTCGAACGCGGCCAAGATGAGCACGGGCGGCGGGCTGGGCGCGCACCCCATCAGCCCGAACACCAGCAGGAGCCACCCCCAGCGCCACATCAGCGAGGCTTAGTGCAGCAAGGCGGCGGCGGCGGCCAAGCCCGACAAAGCCGCGCCTTCCATGCGCGATTTGTCGCCGAAGGCGTCACCGGCGAAGGCCAACGGCGGCAAGCCCTCGGCGCGTAAGGTCGGGTGAGGGTGCATGACCGCCGGTTGGCTGTAGCGCCAGCGCTTGACTTGCGCCTCGAGGATGACCGCGTCGGCGGCATAGGGGCGCCAGACCGGCGCGAAGTCCTCGAGGATTTCGGCATCGGGCGCGCCATATTTGGCGGCGGAATAGGCGGGGTCGGCGTGCAGGGTGAGCAAGGGCGCGGCGCTGATGCCCTTGCGCTGGTTGTCGGCCATCCACGAGACCCAGTAATTCGGGCGTTGCACCGCGCCCGGGTCGGGCAACAACGGGGCACGGTCGAGCAAAATCAGGCCGCACAGGCACGGGTCATAGGTGATGGCTTGCAACGCGGCGCGGTCGGTATCGGTCAAGTAGGTGTTGCCTGCCTCCAGCAACGCCAGCGATTGTGGCACGGGGGCGGTGACGATCAGGCCGTCGGCGTGTAGGTCGTCGGCGTCCTCTTGGGCGATGCGCCAGCCGCGCCCGTCGGTGTGGAGGGCGGTCACTTTGACGTTGACGCGCACCTCGGCGGTGCTGGGCAACGTCTCGGCGAGGTGGACGGCCAGCGCGTTCATGCCGCCCTTGACCGCGTAGCGCGGGTGGCCGTCGGGCTTGGTGGTGTGTTGATCACCACTGCTCCAGCCCCGCGCCCACTCATAGGCCACGCCGTCGCTCGCCCACTCTTGCACGTAGCCGGCAAATTCACTGGTGCGGACGGTAAAGAATTGCGCGCCGTGGTCGGCGTGCCCCGCCCCGATGCGGCGGGTGGCCAAGCGCCCGCCTACGCTACGCCCCTTGTCCAAGACGGTCACACGGGCACCTGCCCGCGTCAGCGCATGGGCGGCCATTAAGCCGCTTAATCCTGCGCCGATAATAAATATGTTGCTCATACAGTCATTCTCCATTCACTCCCAGCGGTCAACAATACCAAACAACGCGGGGTTTTGTGGCGCATATTGCCGTTTTGTAACACCCCTCACACCCGCGGGGCGTGTGCGTGTTTTTGCACATCATACACCCGTGCGCCGTGTGCTAAAATGAGCGCTTCGTACACTTCCCTATTCGACGACATACCGCGCAAAGGACTGCGCCCCATGGCGATTGACTTCACCATCGACTACCCGTGCGCGCCCAAAGAGGCGCTCTCGACGCAAGGCATCATCGACCGCTTGAAGGGCGAGGCGCGGGCGCACGCCATCATCAAGCTGTTCCGCGACGCGGGCGACACCCGCTCGCCCGACCAAATGGGTTTCGAGTTCACCCGTAGCACACCCGACGGGGTGGAGGAAAACCGCGTCATCGTGGTGCAAGAGCTCCTCGACGCCGCGCTAGACCTCAAGCCGTTCGAGGCGAGTTGCGCGGGCTGCCCAGCCAACCGCAACGGCAAGCGCTTCGGCTGCATCGGGCACATCGAGTACCCGTTGAGCGGGCAAGGCGAGGCGTGGATGCTCGACCAATTGCCCCCGCCCGACGATACGTTGGTGTGGTTGCTGCTGAAGAAGGGCGTGGAAGAGTTCGATTATGACGGCAAGACGGTCGAGGTGTTGCGCGCCCAGACCGAGTCGTACTTCGAGGACAGCGCGCCAGCGGTGCGGGCGCTGGGCGAGTTCATGATTAACGCCAATCAGGTCTTCGAGATGCTGTTCGTGCTGCGCGATGGGGCGATTTACCCCAACCACGCCGGGATTTTGCTGCTGTTCATGGGCGCGATGCGCCGTGACATCGAGGCCGATGAGCTGATGCGCCTGACGCCCGCCGCGTCCGACTCCGGCGAGCGGTTCCCGTTCCGCCTCGTGGATGACCCCGCCGACGACGCGACGACCACGCAGCTCAAGGATTTCTTGCGGGCGCTGTGGCTGGGCTGGCGGCTCAACGTGCGGGTGCTGACCGACGTTTAAACAAGCGGTCAAGACGTGCTGGGGCGTGGCCGCCCCCGCTCGTCTGTCCCTGCCGAGACGAATGCACCGCGCTCTACACCCCCTCCCCGCCCATCACCAAACCGGTGGGCAGGCTGATGCCCCAAAACCGCCAAACTGTGTTAATCTTTCAACATTGTAACATGCGGTTCTGGCCAGCCTTAAAGATGAGGAGCGCGATGGAGACCCCCCCGACCCGTGTGCCCGTGCGTGGCATCGTGATGGCGCTCTTGACGCCGACCTTTTTGGGCGTCGCCCCCATTTTCGGCAAGTTCGCCATCTTGGCGGGCGCCGACGCCTTCGGCGTGGCCGCCTTGCGGACGATGGTGGCCATCAGCTTGTTGTGGGGGGTCTATGGGCTGTTCTTCCGGCGCTTCATCTTCGCCAACCCCGCCGCCCTGATGGGCTGCATCACGGTCGGGATGATCAACGGGGTGGGCGCGCTGTGCTACTACAGCGGGCTGGGGCGGCTCGATGCGGGCATGGTACAGCTCATCAACGGCATGTACCTCGTGATTGCGGTGCTGATGACGCGCTTTCGCGGCACGCACATCGACCGCCGGACGCTGATGCGCGTCGGGATGGCGATGTTGGCCTTGACCATGTTGACCACGCTGGGCGAGCGCCAGTTGGACGTGGTCGGGGTCGGGCTGATGTTGGGGTCGGCCTTGATGTTCGCGGGGACGCTGGTGCTGGGGCAATACGTGCTGTACGAGGTGCCCGCCCAGACGATGGCCTTATACGCCCTGACGACCATGGCCGTGATCGTGTCGATGGTGTGGCTGGCGGTCGGGCAACCGCTGACGCCCGAGATTGCGGCGGCGGCCTTGCCCCCGATTTTGCTGCTGGGCGTCACCACCGCGCTCTCACGCTTGGCCATGTACGCCAGCGTCAAATTTTTGGGCGGCATCCAGACGGCCATCATGGCCGTGGCCGAAATCGCGGTCGCGCTGATTTTGTCGGTCTTGGTGCTGGGCGAGCGCCTGACCCCCGCACAATGGGCGGGCGTGGCCTTGCTGGCCAGCAGCCTGTTGCTGGTGCGCCAACGCGACCTCGTCAGCGAGGATTACAACCCGGGCGCGATGATTTTGGCCAACATGGCCACGCTCCAGTTCCAGCGCATCGCGTTTCACAAGGCGTTCGGCACCCGCGAGACCAACCCCGACTTCGCCATCCTCCAAGACATGTCGCCGGAGGAACTGCGCGAGATTCAGCGCATGATGGGCGCAGAAAACGGGGCGGTAGACCCGTTCCCGATCGGCAAGAGCGAGAAGCTGCAAGCCGTCGCCCGCGAGGCGCAGACCGAGGAAGCCGTCATCCGCTGACCTCCCAGACCTCGAAGCCCGCATCGCACCCGATGACCAAGCGCGCCCCGTCGTTGCTGAGCGCGACCGAGTCCGGCACGCGGCTGCACGCCTCCCAATAGGTGCCCAGCGCCAGCCGCTGACCGTCCGCCACCCGCCATGCCTCGACCGTCGGGGCGTCGCCGCGATGCACCGCCAGCACCACATCCGCCGCCGGGCTAATCATCAGGGCTTGGATGTACTCGCCTTCCAGCGGGGCAATCACCACGTTTTGCCCGCTCACGAAATCGAGCAGGTTCAAGCTGTCGGACAGCGCGTCACGCCAGACGAAATGCACGCCCTCGGTCTGGTTGACGCGCCCGAAGGTCGGCGGGGTGGGCAGTTGCACGGTGTAGGTCACGCGGGCGGTCTGCAAATCCCACAATTTGACCTCGCCGCCCTCGGTGGCGGTGATGGCCAAGGGCGCGGGGATGCGCCCGACCCGCACGACCGAGTCGGGGTCATTTTCGGGGCCGGACGGCACGGCTTGGGGCGCGCCCTCACCGGTCAAATCGAAGCGGACGACCTGCCACGCCCCGAGGTCGGGGTCGAACAGGTCGGGCTGAAACTCCAGCCAGACGTAGCGCTCCGGCGCATCGTCGTCCAGCCAGACGCGGAACGGGTACCCGTAGTCGGCGGGCACCTCGAGGCGGGCGCGCTCGGTCAGGTCAGCCGCGTCGAACACCCACACCCCATACGGCACGTCGGGCGAGGGCGCGCCGTGCAAGGCCGCAAACGTGGCGCTATCGGGCGAAAAGCGCGCATCGATCAGGTTGGGCGGTGCGGTCGGGTCGGCCTCGAGGCCGACGCCATACGCCCCGACCAGCGTGCCGGTCGGCACGTCCCACAGCACACCGCCCGCCACCGACCGACCGGTCAACAAGCGCGTGCCGTCGGGGCTGAGCGTGAACCAGCCGGACGGGATGCTCACGTCGGGAGCGTCGTGCGCGTCCCACGCCACGCGCCGGACGGGCGCGAGGTCGCCCACGGTCTCACGGGTGATGGGCGTGGGGCTCGGCTGTGCCAGCACGCCCCACCCCAGCCCACACCACACCAGCACCCAGACCACAACACGCATGATACGACTCCTCTACGACTCGGCGGGCACGGGGGCAGGCCGCACGAAGCGCCACGCCACCACCCACAGCACGGCCAACCCGACCGCCCCGACCGCAAAAGGTGCCGTCGGGCCATACGATTGAAACAGCGCGCCCATCAGCAACGGGGCGACCGCGTTGGCGGCACTGACCAGCGCGGCGCTGGCGCCCAGCGTCGCCCCGAAGCGCCCGGCACCGGCGCGCTTGGTCAGCAGGCTGTTGAGCGCGGGGCGGATTAGGCCAGCCCCGACCGAGACCGGCACGACCGCCAAGAACAGCCACAACACCCCGCCCAGCCCACGGCCACGCTCCGGCGGCAACGGCACGCCGATGTCGCCAATCAACAGCTCGGTGCCGCTGGGTGCCAGCGCGCTGATTTCGCGCTCGACCGCGCTCTTGATGTAAAACGGCTGGGCTTGTTGCGGGGTGAGCGCCAGCATCACGAAGCCCAGCGCGAACATGCCCAGCGCGAACAAGGCCATGCCGCGCTCGCCCCAGCGGCGGCTGAGCGGGCGAATCACCCGCACCTGCACGATGACCAGCACGATGCCCGCCCACAAGAAAATCAAGCCGTTGCCTTGCGCCAACAAGCCGGTGCGGTTGAGCGCGAACAGCCCCAGCACGGTCTCGAAGCCGTAAAAGAACACCTGTTGAGCGAACATCAGCACCAGCAACACCCCGATGAACGGGCTGGACAGCAGGCGGAAGAACGTGCCGAACGCCTCGGACGGGGCGATGCGCCCCTTGCCGCGCCGCTCCGGCGGCAAGGTCTCCTTGAAGGTGAACACGGTCAGCAAAATCGAGACGAACGAGTAGGCCGCCGCGATGATGGCGGGCAAGGCGAGGCTTTCGGTGAACTCGAACGCGCCGATGGCGATGGCGGGGCCGAACAAGAAACCCAGCCCGAAGGCCGCGCCCGTCACGCCCAAGCCCTGAGCGCGGGAGTCGTCGTCGGTCAGGTCGGCCAGCGCCGCTTGCGCGGTGGCGAGGTTGGCACCGAACAACCCATCGAACGCCCGCGACGCCATCACCATCCACAGCGTGTTGGCCGAGGCCAACATCAAAAAGCTGATGCAGGTGGTGATTTGGCTGATGATCAACAACGGCTTGCGCCCGAAGCGGTCGCTCAGCGCGCCCATCACCGGCACCCCGACCAACTGCGCCAGCGGGAACACGGCGGCGGTCAGCAAGATTTCGGCGGGCGACGCCCCGAAGGCTACCGCGTACAGGTGCAGCAACGGCAAAATGATGGTCAGGCCGAGCACATCGACGAACGTCAAGGCGAAGACCGGCAGGGCGCGGGCGAAAGTCAGGCCGCTGGGCTCAGGGTCTTGGGCGGGCGCGTCATCGGGGGGAGGCGGCGCGGTGGGGGTCATGGGCTATCGGGCTCACTTTCGGGCGAGGGTTTGGGGAAATGCTGCGTAAAGACGCCCGCCGTGTAGGTGCCCACCAGCCATTGCGCGATGCGGGCGGTGTTGTAGGCGTCGTCACCGCCGCGGTGGTGCGCCCCATCGAACTCCAAGCCGATGGCCGCGATAACCTTGGCCAAGCCGAGGTCACGCTTGGCTTTGGTCAGCTTGCCATAAATCTTCTTGAGGTTGTAATGGTGGGGGCTGAGCGGGTTGGGCAGGCCGCGCAAGGTGCACTCTTGCTGCATCATCTTTAGGTCGTAGCTGCCCCAGCTCACCCAAAAACGGCGCTCGGCGGCGTATTCCTCGCGCAACCACGCGCAGGCCGCCTCGAACGTCACGCCCTCGGCCTCGACCATCTCGGGCGTGATGTGCGTCAGCTCGGTGCAGAACTCGCCAATCTGCGAGGCGGTCGGCTGAATCAGGCGCGTGTCGCGCCGGACGATGGTGTTGGTGGCGAGGTCGAGCGCGCTCAGGCCGATTTCGATGATTTCGCTGCGCTGGCCTTCGGGCGGGTGCCCCAGCCAGCAGGTGGCCTCCAAATCGACCACCAAGACCCAATCGCCCAAGAAATCCATCACGCCCCGCACACCCCGAAACCGCCCGACTGCCGCGGGTTAGTTTACCGCGAAAACGGCTCCATCCATATATGCAGGTCGTGGTCGATGCGGCGGTAGACCCGCCCACGCGCCACCTCGGGCAGGGTGTCGGCGATGGGCATCAGCCGCACGCGCAAGCGGTCGGCACCCGGCCTGCCGATGGCCTCCCACTCGTCCAACAAGGTCTGGGCGACCAAGAACGCATCGGCACCGCCGAAACAATACGCCTCGCCACCGGCTTGGTGCGGCACGAGGCACGCGCTGGCCGGCGTGAACAGCGCGAAGCCGCTGCCCGCGTCGAGGCCGTAGGCTTGTTGCCCCTCGGCAATCAGGTAGGTGGCCAACAACACATCGGGCGGGGCGTTGAGCAGGGTGTAGTGCATTAGCCCCGCCCAGATGTCCTCGCCGCTCAGCGGGGCGCTCAGGTGGTTGATTTGGTCGTCTTGCGCCAGCAATAGGTGGAGGCGGGCGGTGTCGATGCGGTCGAAATCGAGCGACCACAACGTGAGCGGGCTACTGCCGACCTGCCGCATCAGGTGCGGGACGGCGGCGCTGCCGCGCAACGGCACGAAGCGGCACGGCAGGTTGTCGTCGCTGACGAACGTCCCATCGGGTTGGGCGGTCAGGGCGGCGCACACCTGCGCGGCGTGGATTTGGAGGGGGGCGACCAAGCGCCCACGCGGCTTGAGCTGGCGCACCCACGCGGCGGGGATGTCCCACAGCGCGGCGGTGGCGACGATGCGGTCATAGGCGGCGCGGGGCGCGTAGCCGCCCGCACCATCGCCGTGCACCACCGAGACACTGCTGTAACCCGCCCGATACAAGTGGTTGCGGGCTTGCTCGGCGAGGTCGGCGTCCAGCTCCATGGCCGTCACGCGCCCGCCCGCCCCGACGAGGGTTTGCAACAGTGCGGCGTGGTAGCCACTGCCCGCCCCAATCTCCAGCACGTTCATGCCGGGGGCGAGGTCGAGCATCCGCAGCATCTCGGCCATCATACTGGGCTGGCTGGCGGTGCTGATGACCGCGCCGTTGGTATCGCGCTTGGTGACGACGGCGCGGTCTTGATACACCTCGTCGAGCGGCAACGCGGGCAAGAACAAATCACGCGGCACCGTCTCGAACGCGGCAGCGATGGCGGGGTCGGCCAAGACGCCCGCCCGCCGCAACGCCTCGATGAGGGCGACTTGCTTGGGGTTAGGCGCGTGCGACATCGGCATACCACGCCCGACGCTTACGCAGGGTGACGCCCGCGTCGGCTTGGGCGCTACGGCGCGCCGTGCGAACCCGCCCTTGCGCGTCGATGTGCACTTGTCCGGCGTTTTGCAAGCGGGCGAAGTCCTCCGGCGTAATCAACGGTGCCATCTCGCCGCCCAAGCGCTCCAGCCGGTCGGCCATGCCGTCGTCATCGGTGACGGTGGCGACGGGGGGCGGGGGCGGGGCGGGCGGCACGCTGGCACGCGGGGCGGCAGGGCTGGCCTCGTCGGTCGGGGGTGTGGGCGGGGCGACCGGTGCAGCGGGCGGCGCGCTGGTCGGCTCCTCGATGAAGTTATCCTCGTAGGTGCCGTCGGTGGGGGGTGTCGGGGGGGTGAGTTCAGGCATGATGTTCGTTCCTTTAGGCTTCGTCCTCCAACCGACGGGCGGCGGAGTCAGTGTCGTCTTCGGATGGCGCGGCCATCAGCATATCGGACAAGTCGTCGAGCGAGATGGACTGGTCGGCGACGCGCAACCGGTCGCCGCACACCAAACAGTGCGGGTCGCGGGCGATGTTCGCCCACACGCCCGAGTGGGCGGGGGTGGTCTGCCCGGCCACGATTTCGAGCGCTTGGTTGGCCATCACCAGCGTGTTGGCGGGCAGGGCGGGGCGCGCTCCACCCAACAACACCGACAAGGCGAGGTCGGCTTGGGCGGCGGCCACGCGCACCACGTGCACCCACAGCGCGGGCTCGGCCTTGAGCGTGCCGTTGTCTTGGATGAGGCCGTAGTCCATCTCCTCGCCCGACTGGTCGCCCATGCCGTCGCGCAATTCCGCCGCCCAGCACGCATAGCACGGCCCGTCATACGGGCGGATGATGCAGGTGTCGCCACCCTCGCCACGGGCGTACACACCGGCATAGATGGCCGTCACGTTGCGGGCGAGGCACAGTTCGTTCAGCTTATATTTCGTCCCCTCGCCATCGACGCCCACCACCAGCAGGTCGATGCCGTCCAACAGCTCGGGATGCTTGAGGATGTCGTCTTTGGCGACCGTAATTTGGGCGTCGGGGTTGCGGTGGCGGATCAGGTCGGCCATCGCCTCGGCCTTGTTCCAGCCCAGATAACGCGAGTCGGCCACGTGGCGCGTCAGGTTGACCGGCTCGAGTTCCTCGGGGTCTACCAACGTAAAGCGCCCGACGCCCGACATCGCGAGGCTGAGGGCGACGAAACCGCCCCCACTGCCCAGCCCGACCACCGCGATGTGCGCTTGGCGCAGGCGGGTCAGGTTGTCCTCGCCCATCAGGCGCCGCACGCGATCCCAATCGGTCATGGCGCACGCTCCTCGTCGATGGTGGGCGGCGTGCCCGCGTCGGGCGCGCTGGTCAGGGCGGCCAAGTAATCGGTCAGGTATAGCTCATCGTCCCACACCCAGCCGTCGGGGTCACTGGCAGGCTCGGCCTCGCGCCACGCCCGCTCGAACACGTCGTAAATGTCGTCGTCCTTGCCCAGCGGGGTGAACGGCGCTTTGTAGGCACGCGGGGGCGAGGACGGGTAATCCCACGGCGTGGCAATCAACCACAGGTCGTCTTGGCCGGGCTTGCCCAACATCAGGCAGACCTCCAGCGGCTCGGCGAGGTCGGTATCCCAAAACACGATGTCCGATACCAACCATCCGGCGTGCTCCAACTGCCCGACCTCGATGCTGGCGCGCCCGTCGTCGGTCAATATCCATGGCTGGGGCGGCAGGGCGGGCAGGCGCGTGTCGGGGTAGACGGTCGGGCTAATCGGGCGGAAGGCGCGGGTTTGCCGGTCAATCAGCCAGAAGTCGATGCGGGTCAGGCCGCCGTGCGCGTCGGGCACGGTCAGGTAATTCACGTTGGCTCCTGCGCCGAGGGTCGGGGCGTGGTCGAGCGTGACGATCGGGGCGAGCCATTGGGTAATTTGCGGGTTGTCGGCCAGCAACATCAGCGCCGATTGCAAATCGCCGCCGCTGGGCGCGATCATGTGGCCGGGTTGCTTGTGCCAGTCGCCGACGTGCGCTAACGCGGCGTCTTTGGGCAACTCGAACCCGCTGCGCCGCTCGGCGTGGCGTTGCCAATTCTCCAGCAGCCACGTGAAGGCCTCGAATTGGCTTTCGCCGCCGTGGGCGAAGGCATACGCGGCGCGCTCGACCTCCGACTCATCGGCGGGCAGGGTGTCGAGGACGATGATGGTCGGCGCGCCGTTGGGGTGGGCGGGGGGCAAGAACAGCCCGACCAGCGCCTCGCCGGTCTCGTCATGGAGGAACTTGGCGGCCTGCTGCGCCATCTTTTCGACGGCGCGCTGCGCCAAAATCAGGTTGGGCAGGACATGCGCGCTCATGATACGTCGTTCTCGATGGTCTCTTCGACGCCCGGCCAGATGCCGGTGGCGCGCCACGTGTAGTAGGCGTACACCCACTGCACCGCCCAGCTCGCCACCGTGACGGCGGTCGAGCGCGAGGGGTTCCAGCCGTAGCCCTCGCCGTCCTTGGGGTTGAACAAGCACAACTGCCCATCGACGTATTGGTGCTTCTTGCTGTAGATGCTGGGGCGCAAGATGTACGCCTCGGCAGGTTGGTTCGGGTAATCCTCGGGATACTCGATCTTGAGGGTGTGGATGCGCTCCTTGATGCGCGACAAGTTAATCTCGACGTTGCCCTGCCAATACAAGCGCCCACGTTCCGGCACGATCAGCTTGAACGTCGCGCCGAACATGGCGCGCATCCCCTCGACTTCCAAGCGCAAACGGGGCGATACCTGCGCTCGCGTTCCCCACCATTCCGGCATGGTCGTCTGCCGCCTTTCCTAACGTTCACGATGCTTCCCTAACTGTAGTCGGAAAGCGGCGTGGTGTCCACACAATTCACATACGCCTCTCAGCGCGGATGGGTTGCGTCGGGCGGCAGGCGGCCTTGTATAATGGGGCGCACCACCCTCCCCACAGAAGGACACCCCCTCATGGCCGCAGCGACACCCCCCCAACCGGTCAGCAAAGCCCAAGCATGGTACCGCGCCACCCGCCCGCGGGTGTTTACCGCGTCGTATGTGCCGATGGGCGTGGCCGCCGCCGCCGCGCTGCAAAACGGCGTGTTCCAGCCGGTCTTCTTCGTGCTGGCGTTGATTGGGGTGATGTTGTTGCAAACCGCCGCCAACCTCGTCAATGAATATTTCGACTTCGTGCGCGGCTCGGACGACCTGAAGGTCGCCGGGCAAGGCATGGCCATCAAAAATTATGGCCTGACGCCCCGCGAGGTCGGCATCGGCGCAATCGTCACGCTGGTCGGCGGGTGTTTAATCGGGCTGTATTTGCTGTCGCAAAGCGGGCCGTTGCTGTGGCTGATCGGCATCGGCGGCGCGCTGGTGGCCGTGACGTATACGGCGGGGCCGTTCCCGTTGGCCTACAACGGGTTGGGCGAAATCGCGGCGGGTGTGTTCATGGGGCCGATGATCGTGATTGGCGCGTATTACGTGATGAGCCAAGACGTGCCCGCGACGCTGTGGCTGGCCTCGTTGCCGGTGGCGCTGATGGTCGCGGCCATCTTGCACGCCAACAACCTGCGCGACCT
>JALONY010000289.1 GCA_025454715.1 Anaerolineae bacterium | reverse complement strand
ACTTATCAACCGATACCGGTGCAGGCGCTGGTCGCAGGCATGACCCAGATGGGCTTACCCGCCCCCATCGCCCAATTGGTCGCCTCGTTCGATGCGGCCATCGCAGCCGGTCAATTGGACGGGGTCAGCGGCGCGGTGAACGACTTAACCGGCACGCCCGCCCAGTCGGCTCGGGCGTTCTTGGCCGCCAACCTGACCGCCCTGACCACCCCACCCGCCGCCTAAGCGCGCTCAAGGCAAGTCGTCCCGACCAAAACCCACCCTGCGCCCACGGCGCTTATGCCGTTATTATTCGGGCAGTTTATACTGGTGATAGGGTTAGCCATCGGCAAACATCACCGTATTCGGTCGGGACGACAAGCTTATGAACTGGGTTGAACGCATCGCACGTTGGGTTGGCCTCGATGTCTCGCAAGAGCGCCGCCCCGAAATCGTGAACCTCCGCGCCACGCTCGAGGCCATCCGCAACGCCAAGCGCAGCGAAAATTACCCCGAGGCGCTCGAGGCCATCGCCCGCGCCGAGGGGCTCGTCCGCCAAATCGGCGGCGCGGAAGCCAACAACGTACAAGGGTTATTGGCCTTACATCGCGCCGACATCACGATGCGCCGACGCGAGTTCGACGACGCCGACCGCTTGCTGGGCGACATCGTGCGCGCCAGCCCTGCCGGTCAATCGTACCAGCGCGCCTATGCGATGGTGATGTTGGGCGTACTGGCCTATCAGCAAGGCGACTGGGAGGTCGCCCGCGAGCGGCTGGAGCACGCCCGCGACGAGGCCGTCGCCGCCAAGTCGTTGGGAGCCGAGGGGCGCGCCATTTGTCACCTCGCCGACCTGTATATGGACGAGGGCAACGAGGCCTACGCCGTGCACCTACAACACGACGGCCTAGACAAGCTCAACCGCAGTGGCGACATCGAGATGGCCGCCTACTTCGTCGGGCGGATGGCCGAGGCCGAGCGCGGCGCGGGCAACGACGACAACGCCGATACCCTGCTCAGCCGTGCGTTGCGCCTCGCCCAGCAAACCCACTCCCGCCCAGACCTCCGCAAGCTGCACACCCTCTTATCGCGCCGTGCCCTCGCGCTCGACCGCCGCGCCGAGGCATATCAACACGCCCAAAGCGCCCTCCAACAGACCGACCCGACCTCGCACGACCGCCAAGCCGTCCTGACGCAAGCCGCCCGCGCTGCCATCGCGGTCGATCACGTCGAGGAAGGCGAGGGCTTCATCCGCGAGGCGCTGGCGCTCACGCCCAACGACCCCAGCCTGAGCGCCGTCCTCGGCCTCGCGCTGTTCAGCGCAGGTCAGCCCGAGGCCGCCATCGACGCGCTGGAACAGGCCGACAAGGGCGGCAAGGCCGACCCCGAAACCCAGCGCCTGCTGGCGATGGCCTATTATGAGGCGGGGCAAGCCGAGCGCGCCGAGCAACACTACGAGCGTTTGGCCGCGACCGCCCAAGCCCGCGGTGCCCAAGACGAGGCCGCCGCCCTCTTGCGTGATTATGGGATGATGCGCGCTTTGCAAGCCCGCTGGCCCGAGGCCGTCAAGCTATGGTCGGACAGCCTGACGCTCTACCGTGCCAACGGCGCGCCCAACCCGCTCATCGCCCGCCTGTATTGCGACATCGCCAACGCCCGCTTGGCGCTGGGGCAAGGCGAGCGCGCCCTGCGCGACTTCGACCAAGCCCTGATGCTGGTCAGCCGCGCCGATGACCTGATGACACGCGGCTTGGTCTTGGCCAACGCCGCCGCCGTCTACATCGAAAAGGGCGATGTCGAGACCGCCGAGGCCTTCTTCGCCGAGTCGATCCAAATCGCCCAAAAGACCAACGACATCACCGCCGAGGCCACCCGCCAAGGCAATTACGGCTGGTTCCAGTGGGTCATCGGGCGCTACACCCGTGCCCAATCCGCCCTGACCTATGCCATCGGCTTGTCCGAGCGCGCTGGCCTGACCTTGCAAGCCGCCGTCCAGACCAGCAACCTCGCCCAAGCCACCACCGAGCTGGGCGACCCCGACGAAGCCACCCGCCTGCACCTGCGCGCCCTCGCCATGCTCAAGCCGACCGACCCCAACCGCTGGCAAGCCATCGTCCGCACCAACGCCGCCCTGCACGCCCTCCGCACCGGTGACCTCGACGACGCCCGCACGTGGCTGGCCGACGCCGCCGCCTTCGTCCCGCTGACGTTGGACGCCGAGGCGCACTACCGCGTGCAAATCGCGGCGGCGCTGGCCGAGCGCGACGACACCCCCAGCGAGGGCGTCGAGCACTTGCAAAGCGTATTGCCCGCCATCCGCGCCACCGGCCTCAAGCGCTTGCTGGCCGACGCGCTCTCGGCGCTCAGCCAATTGTGCGTGGCCGCCCAACAGCCCGAGGCCGCCCGCGCTCATTGGGACGAGGCGCACAAGCTCTACCGCATCTTGTCTAGCCCAGCCGCCCAAACCCCGCCCATAGGACTCCTCGCCCAGCCATGACCGTCCAACCCCCTCGCCGCCGCCAGCGCTCCGAGCGCAACGCCGCCGTCCTGCGCCCCGACATCCTGACCGAGGCACCCTCGGTACAGCACGGGGCGCACCAAGGCGCGATCAATTGGCGTTACGTCTCTAGCCTGATGCTGGTCAGCCTCGGGCTGGCGCTGTTCGTGATGATGACCGCCGACATCTTCATCGTCCGCGGCATCGCCCTGAGCGGCAACAGCTACCTCGACCCCGTCACCGTCTACACCTACACCGGCATCGCCGGAAAGCATGTGCTGGACATCGACGCCGAGGCGGTGCGCGCCACCCTGCTCGACATCCCGACCATCGCCGAGGCCGAAATCATCCTCGGTTGGCCGCCCGACCTCGTGCGCGTCCGCATCGTCGAGCGCCAGCCGGTGGTGCTGTGGGTGCAAAACGATGTCGAGGCGTGGGTCGATATTCACGGGCGGGTGCTGACCGCCCCACTCCAAGAGCGCCCCGACCTCATCCGCGTGGTCACCCGCGGGCTCGACGGGGTGATTTCGCTCAACGACCGCATCCCTCAGGACGTGATTGACGGCGCACGCCGCCTCGTCAGCCTGACCCCGCCCGACTCGACCCTGCGCTATGACCCCGTGCTGGGCTTGGGATTCCGCGATAGCGGCGGCTGGGAGGCGTGGTTCGGCGACGGCCTCGAGGATGGAGGTCAAGATTTTGGTCTATCGGCGCGTCGTCGAGGAGTTGAGCACCCGCGGCGTCACACCGGCGGTCATCAACGTCGGCAACCCCGACGAGCCGTTTTGCTCCGGCTGCTGACGAGCACCCTCCCTCACCCTGCTCACGATGTGAGCCGTCCCTCTCCCACCTTGGGGCGAGGGACAAGAGCAAGAACCAACAACACCCACCCTGACCCGTCCTGCACTCCCTTCTCCACCTGTGGGAGAAGGGGGCTGGGGGATGAGGGACTAACCGCGCCGCGCTTCCAATTCTTCCTTCAGCACCGCCTGAATCGCCTGCGGGTTGCCTTTGCCCTGCATCGCCTTCATGCACTGCCCAAACAACGCCTGAAACAGCTTCTCTTTGCCGCTCAGGTAATCAGCCACCATCGGCGCCGCGCCGTCCAGCACCCCGCGCACCATCTCGCGGATAGCGCCCTCGTCGCTGACCTGCTCCAACCCCAGCTCTTTCACGAGGGTCGGGGCGTCTTTGCCGGTCTGCCACATCTGCGTCAAGACGGTGTTG
>JALONY010000288.1 GCA_025454715.1 Anaerolineae bacterium | reverse complement strand
CTTCTCGGCGAAATCGACCACGCGCATATCGTCATCCGTCACGCACACCCCGAAGCGCGACGCCTCGTCCAATGGCACTTGGATGGTGGCGATGGTCAGATCGGCGCCCTTTTGGCGATGATAGTTGACGAACAGGTCATAGTCCATCTGGTAGATATGGTCACCGCTGAGGATGACGACCTGCTCTGGGCGGCCTTGACGGACGAAGTTGAGGTTTTGCGTCACGGCGTCGGCGGTTCCGGCGTACCAGTCGGTATCGAAGCGCCCCTTATACGGCTGCAAGATGTGGATGCCGCCGGTGAACGAGCGGTCTAAGTCCCACGGGCGACCGAGCGCGATGTGGTCGTTGAGGCTGTGCGGGCGGTACTGCGTCAGCATCAGCACATCGAAGATGCCGCTGTTGACGCAGTTGGACAGGGTGAAGTCGATGATGCGGTACTTGCCCGCGAACGGGACGGCGGGCTTGGCGCGCTTGGTGGTCAGGGTGGCGAGGCGCGTGCCCTCCCCACCGGCCAAAATAACGGCTTTGACTTTCATTCAGTAAACCTCCAGAACATCAGGGCAACAAAAGACTGGCGTAAGGCGCTCTAACGGTGGCGTGCGGCGGCTTGGTGATATAAGTCCACGTAGTGTCGGGCGCTGGTGTCCCAGCTAAAGTCGCGCAGCATCGCCCGCCGCACCATGCGACGCCACGCCTCTTTACGGGTGAAATAGGTCTCGACCGCCCACCGCATCGTATTATAGAGAGGGTACGGCTCTGACCACAAAAACGTGAATCCGGTGCCGCTGTCGCCCGCACCGTCATCGTAGTTCTGAACCGTGTCGGCCAAGCCGCCGGTCTCGCGCACCAACGGCAGGCTGCCGTAGCGCATCGCGAACATTTGCGAGGTGCCGCACGGCTCGAACCGGCTGGGCATCAAGAAGATGTCCGACCCCGCATAAATCAAGTGGGCGAGGTCGTCCGAGTAGGTGTTGACGAAGCGCGCCCGCCCGCCGAAGTCGTTCTGTACCCCCCACAAGCCATATTCCAGCGCGTCCTCACCGCTGCCCAACGCCACGAATTGCACATCGTGCGTGCTGAGCAACCCGCGCACCGCAGGGATGAGCAGGTCGATGCCTTTTTGGCCGGTCAGGCGGCTGACCACGCCCAACAACGGCACCTCGGGGCGCACCGGCAAGCCCAAGCGCTGTTGCAAGGCCGCCTTATTGGCCGGTCGGTGCAGCTCGACCGTGTCCACGTCATAGTTTTGGGCAATCACGCGGTCGGTTGCGGGGTTCCAGTCCTCCACGTCGATACCGTTGAGGATACCGCGCAAATCGGGCAGGCGCGCCCGCACCAAGTGGTCGAGGCCGAAGGCATTCTCGGGGTACTGAATCTCGATGGCGTAGCGCGGGCTGACGGTGGTCACGTAGTCGGCGTACAAGATGCCCATCGCCAGCAGGTTGTTGTCCTTGTTGCCCTGCCACAGCAAGGGGTCGAGCCGCGGCGGGATGCCCGCGTTGTACAAGAACGAGCCCGCCCAATCGCCCTGATAGGCCATGTTGTGCAGGGTCATCAGGCTGCCCACCCCGCGCCAGTCGGCCTGCCAACGGGAGGCCGTCAGCAAGAACGGCACGAGGCCGGTATGCCAGTCGTGGGCGTGCAACACGTCGGGGAACCAGCCCTCGCGCTCGCGCAATTGCCACGCCACGGCCTGCACCACTTGGCTGAAGAAGATGAAACGTGGGTAGTCCTGCGAAACGTCTTGGTACACCGAGCGCTCTTGCCCGAGGTACGGCCACGCCTGCACGAAGTAGACCGGAACCCCCTTCCACTCGGTGCCGTACACCTGCACCTCGCTGACGCCCCCACGATGGGCGAACTTGAAGCCGAAGCGGTGGGTGATGTTGTATTTTTGGTGCGGTATCGAGCCGGTGCCGGGCATCACGACCCGCGCATCCACGCCCAAGCGGCGCAAGGCGGCAGGCAACGAGCCGACCACGTCGGCCATCCCGCCCACTTTGGCGAACGGTGCCGCCTCGACACTGGTGAATAAGACGTTCACGATTCCCCCCTCACAAACGCCCGCGCAATTCGGTTCATCACCGATTGTAGCGCGCCATGCGTTTTGCGCCACTGGTCAAGCACCACCCCACGCCCACACATAACGATTTGTAATTAGTTAAGAGGCCGATGCTTGACGCGGGTTCGGTTTGACGGTTGAATCTAAATGATTCGTCATTGCGGCTCTCTCGTGTGGCCGCCCATGGAGGGTTATGCCGATGACCGATACCCCGATTGTCCCCCCGCTCGACCTCTCCCAAGTCTCGCCGGAGCGCCAACGCCTCGACTTCGAGTTGGTTTTCTCGATTTCTACCGACATCATCACCCAAAGCTCCCTGCGCGAGTTGCTCAACCGCGCCGTCGAGCGCGTTCGGGAAGGCTATGGGCTGTACCACGCGCAGATTTACCTGTTCGACCCCGACATCAACAAGCTGTTGCTGGCGGGCAGTTCGGGCGAGGCAGGGCGGCGTTTGCTGGCCAACGGGCACCGCATCGACTACAACAACTCCACCAGCATCGTCACCCGCGCCGCCCGCGAGCAACAACCGGTCTTGGTCAACGATGTCGATACGTCCGAGACCTTCTTGCCCAACCCGTTGCTGCCGGACATCGCGTCGGAACTGGCGGTGCCGATGGTCAGCAACGGTGTGCTGGTCGGGGTACTCGACATCCAAAGCGCCGAGGCCAACCGCTTCACCGCACACGATGTGCGCGTGCAAACCCTACTGGCCGAGCAATTGGCCATCGCGGTACAAAATGCGCGCTACACCGAACGGATGGCACGCTACACCGTCAACATGAATACCGCCTTCGAGGTCGGTCGCGAGATTGCCCGCCAGCGCACCAGCACCGGCTTGCTGTGGGACGTGGCCAACCTGTGCAAGACCCGCTTCGGGCTGTATCACGTGCACATCTACCTCTACGACGCCGACAACCACCGCTTGACCCTGCGCGCCGCATCGGGCGACATCGGGCAACAACAAGTCGAGCGTGGGCACGCCATCCCGCTCAGCCGCGTCCAATCGATCGTGGCGCGTGCCGCCCGCGAGCGCCATCCGGTGGTGGCGAGCGATGTGACGTTGGAAGAGTTTTACCTGCCCAACCCCTTGTTGCCTCCGAGATGGCCATCCCGATGGAAGACAACGAGGGCTTGATTGGCATTTTGGACGTGCAAGCCGTCGAGGTCAGCCGCTTCGACGCCAGCGACGTGCAGACCTTCAGCGTGTTGGCCGGTCAGGTCGCCTCGGCAGTGCTGAATGCCCGCGCCTTCGAGGCGGTGCAAGAGGCCGAGCGCCAAGCGCGCCTATTGGCCGAGGTCACCCAAAATTCGTCGGTCGGCATTTATGTCTATCAGCTCATGGACGAGGCCGACCCCAAGTCGTTGACCCTGCGTGTGGCCAACCCCGCCACCTTCGAGGTCTCCGGCATCCCGCCCGAAAGCATCCTCAATAAGCGCATGGACGAGGGCACGCCCGATTTGGCGACCAGCCCAGTGCCCGAGGTCTATACCCAAGTCATCCGCAGCGGCAAGCCCGCTTACTTGGGCGAGGTGTCCTATAAACACCTCGACGGGCCCGAAAACCTGTATGAGGTGTTCGCCTTCCCCTTGCCCAACCGGTCAGTCGGTATCAACGTCCAGAACATCACCGCCCGCAAGGCCGCCGAGCGCGAGAAGGGCATCCTCGCCGGTGTGGCCGAAAACTCGCCGGTCGGGGTGTATGTCTACCGGCTGGAGGATATGAACGACCCGCTGTCGTTGCGCCTGTTGGTGGCCAACCCCGCCAGCGAGAACGCGACCGGTGTCGCC
>JALONY010000011.1 GCA_025454715.1 Anaerolineae bacterium | reverse complement strand
CTCTTCATCTCCTACGCCCGCCGCGACGGGCGCGACCACGCCAACACCCTCCGCACCACCCTCGAGTCGCACGGCTTCGCCATCTGGCAAGACGTGGTGGCCATGGGCGGCGGCGACGCATGGTGGCCGCAAATCGCCGACGCCATCGAGCGCGCTCATGCGGTCGTGCTCATCCTGACCGACGGCGCCCTCGAGTCGCCGGTCGTCCGGCGCGAGTGGGTGCACGCCCGCCGCGCAGGCACGCCCATCCTGCCGGTCGTGTTCGAGACCGGCGTGCTCAACCGCGCCCCCAATTGGGTCAAAAAGGTCGATGTCTTCATCCTCGACCCGACCCACCCCGATTACGCCCACACCCAGCGCCGCTTCTTGGCGCAAATCGAGTCGCCGGTGGCGCCCGCCCCCGCCGTCAACATGACCCCGCCCCTGTCCGAGACGGCGGTCGCCCGCCCGACCGTGCAACAGCACCTGACCCAGCGCCTGCTGTCGCCCGACCTGTCCGAGCCGCGCTTCGGCGTCAGCGTGGTGTGGGGGTCGGGCGGGTTCGGCAAGACCACCGCCGTGCGCGCCTTCGCTGGCGACGCCTCGGTGACCGAGGTCTATACCGGCGGCGTGCTGTGGGTGACGGTCGGCGAGACCGGCGAGCGCCTGACCGACAGCCTGTACGCCGTCCTCGACGCGCTCAAGCGCCCGCGCCCAGAGCCGTCCAACGCGCTGCGCGCCGTGCGCGACGCCCTCGACGGGCGCGATGCCCTGCTGGTCTTGGACGACGTGTGGGAGGTCTCGCTGGTCGAGCCGCTCCTGAACATCCCGCAATGCTCCGTGCTCATCACCACCCGCGATGCCTCGGTCGCCAAGCGTGACGACGCCCCGATCCAAATCGATCAGATGACCGCCGACGAGGCCACCCAAACCCTGTTGCGCCACCTGCCGGACACCCTGACACCCAACGCCCCAGACCGCGCCCGCCTGCACGCGCTGGCGGTGCGCTTGGGCGGCTGGCCGTTGCTGCTGGGCATTTTCGGCGGGACGTTGCGCGAGGAAATCGTGACCGGCCACCACCCGCTGGCCGACGCCCTCGATTATGTCGAGAGCGGCATCGTCGAGGCCGGACTCGACGCCTTCGACGACACCGACAGCGGGCGCGGCAAAGCCCTCAACCAATCCATCGACATCAGCTTGCGGCGCTTCTCGCCCGACGAACAACGGCGCGTGTATGAGCTGGGCGTGTTGCCCGAGGACGTGAGCGCGCCAGAGGCCACCATCCTCAGCCTGTGGCAAGGCACCGCCCAATTGGGCGGGTTTCAGGCCAAGCGCTTGTTGGGGCGCTTGCGCGGCCATTTCGTGCTGCCCGACCCGACCGGTGGCGTGCGCCTGCACGACCGGATGCGCGAGGTCTTTCAGCGGCGGATGGGCGCAGACGCCCTCAAAAACGCCCACGCCCGCCTGATTGCGACATGGGGCGACCCGCACGCCCTCCCGACCCCGTATGCGTGGCGCTACCTCGGCCACCACCTGAGCGAGGGCGGGCAAGCCGACGCCTTGCGCGCCCTGTTGCTCGATTTCGGCTGGCTGCGCGCCAAGCTCGGCCAAACCGACGTGCAAAGCCTGCTGTCCGACGCCGCACGCCTATCCGCCGACCCCGCCATCGGCTTGCTGCACGACGCCCTCTCGATTTCGGCGGCGGTGCTGGCGCAAGACCCCGACGCCCTCGCCCATCAACTGTTGGGGCGGCTCATCCCGCACCGCACCCACCCCGACCTCCGCGCCCTGACCGACGGCATCGGCGCGCCCGCCGGGTTCATCTTGCCCGCCTACCCCGACAGCGGCTTCCCGACCCACGACCCCGCCGGGGGTTGGGTGCGCAAGATTTTGCACGGCCATAAAAACAGCGTGCGTTGCGTGGCCTACGCCCCTGACCAGACCCTGATTGCCAGCGGCTCGACCGACAACAGCATCTTGGTGTGGGACGCGCACAATGGCGCGTTGCGCGGCCTGCTGACCGGCCACACCGATGTCGTGAACAGCGTGCAATTCTCGCCCGATGGCCGCTGGTTGCTCAGCAGCTCCAGCGATAAAACCGTGCGCGTGTGGGACGCCCGCACCGGCGCACCGCGCAAGACCTTCAACGGTCACAGCGTGGCGGTCTTGCGCGCCGTGTTCACCCCGGACGGTCAGACCGTCATCAGCGGCAGCAATGACCGCACCGTGCGGGCGTGGCACATCGCCACCGACCAATCGCACATCGTCTACCGTCACAGCACCGGCGTGCGCTCCATCGCGCTCAGCCCCGACGGGCAAACCTTGGTCGTGTGCGCCCGCGAGGGCAAGGCGCTGGTCATCCGCGTCAGTGACGGGGCATTGTTGCACGCCCTCGACGGCCACACGATGACCGTCAACCGCGCCGCCTTCAGCCCGGATGGGCGCCTCATCGCCACCGGCTCGGTAGACCGCACGGTGCGCCTGTGGGACGCCCAGACCGGCGCGCCCCTCCGCACCCTGACCGGCAGCTTTCGCGGCATCACCAGCGTGCAGTTCTCGCCCGACGGCCAAACCGTGCTGGGCTCGAACGAGGAGAAGAGCGCGTGCTTGTGGCAGGTCGTCAGCGGCGCGTTGATTCGGCGATTGGAAGGCCACTCGTCGCGCATTTACGAGGCGTGCTTCAGCCCCGACGGCCAGACCATCGTGACCGCCTCGAACGACCGTTTGTTGCGCGTCTGGCACGTCCACCTGACGCATGAACCGCCCAAAACCCGCCTGCACAAAAACGGCATCACGGTCGTGCAATATCAAGCGCCAGACCATGTGCTGACCGTGGCCGGTGACGACAACAGCGCCCATCTGTGGGACGCGCATACCGGCACCCCACAGGCCGACCTGAGCGGACAACCGGTCGATACCGAGGTACGCCGCCTGCGCCCCGACGGTGCCGCCCGCCTGATATTGGAGCGCGACAGCGTCAAAATCGTCAGCACCGACGCGGAGCAACGCCACCTGCTCACCCTGACCCTGCCCAGCGACCGCATCAGCAAAGAAATCTACACCGAGCGCCTGACCAGCGCGCACTACCTCAGCGACGGCCAGCGCGTGCTGACCAGCGGCCTCGACGGGATGGCCTATGTCTGGGACGCCCAGACCGGCGACATCCTGCACACCTACACCGGCCACGGCGCGCTGAGCTGCGCCCATTGCGCCCCCGACGGGCGGACGGTGGTCTTGGCCTTCCGTGACCAAACCTTGTGGACGTGGGACATCGTGAGCGGCCACACCCAGCGCGTGTGCTTCACCGATGCGCCGGTCTGGCAGATGGCGTGGCTGGGCGAGCGCGATGTGTTCGCCGCCGGGGACGGGGCGGGGCGCATCTTGTTCTTGCGCTTGATTCGGTAAGGTTGGGGCGCGGTAGCGGCGTCAAAACGGGGGCACCGAATGGTTTTGACCATCGGGCGCCCGTTTTGCCCGACACACACCTTAAGGACGACACGATTATGACGACCCTCCCCGCCCACGCCAGCGGCACATTTATGCTCGGCGGCGATTTGCCGGTCTATCGCCTCGGCTTCGGTGCCATGCGCATCACCGGCACCGGCATCTGGGGCGAACCAGAAGACCCCGCCGAGGCCATGCGCGTGCTGCACCGCCTGCCCGAGCTGGGCATCAACTTCATCGACACCGCCGACTCGTATGGCCCGTTCGTCAGCGAGGATTTGCTGCGCGACGGCCTGCACCCCTATAAAGACGTGGTCATCGCCACCAAGGGCGGCCTGACCCGCCACGGTCCCAATATCTGGCGTCCGGTCGGGACGCCCGACTATTTGCGCCAATGCGTGATGATGAGCCTGCGCCGCCTGAAGGTCGAGCGCATCGATTTGTGGCAATTGCACCGCATCGACGGCAAGGTTGACCGCGAGGCGCAGTTTCAGGTCATCGCCGACATGCAGCGCGAGGGGCTGATCCGGCACGTCGGCCTGAGCGAGGTCAGCATCGAGGAAATCGAGGCCGCCCGCCAGTTCTTCCCAGTCGTCAGCGTGCAAAACCTGTATAACCTCGTCGCCCGCCAAAGCGAGGCGGTGCTGGACTATTGCGAGCGCGAGAACATCGCGTTCATCCCGTGGTTCCCGCTGGCGGCGGGCAACCTCGCCAACGAGGGCGGGGTGCTGGACGGCATCGCCAAGAAGCTGAACGCCACGCCGTCGCAGGTGGCGCTGGCGTGGGTGCTCAAGCGCTCACCGGTGATGCTGCCCATCCCGGGCACGGGCAAGGTCAAGCACCTCGACGAGAACACGCACGCCGCCACCCTGACCCTGAGCGATGAGGACTTCGCCACCCTCGACGCGCTGGGCAAGGCCGAGCACGAACGCGGGCGGGCTAACTGAGCTCACGAGCTTCGCAATTTTCGCCCTCTTCTCTATAGCTAAGAGAAGAGGGCGTTTTTTTGGGGTGTTCAATTCCTGCCCGACGCTGATGCGGCTTGACGAACATAGACGCTGATTCGGGATTTCGCTTGGCGGGCGCAGCACGCTGCGCCCCTACGGGGCGTGTGGGATGGGGATGTAAAACGAACCCCACGCATGGACAACCAAATGCAGCGCCTGAGAATAGGGTGGTAACGCCAATCTCCCAGCCCCTTGTGGGCTTGTTCTTCTGTAGCTGGGTGCTTTAGCGCCCAGCGGCACCCCACGGCCAACGCGCACCTGACGGCACGAGTAGGCCGCATGTGAGATGATGTGCCCCCTCACCGACGCCCGCCAGCCACCGCCCGACGCTGAAGCATCGGGCTAAAGAAGCGCAAGCCTCTACGAGGCTGTTGACCGTGGGCGCGCACCCAAAAATCACGTGCAAATCACCCCACGAGGTTAACGCCAATCTCCCAGCCCCTTGTGGGCTTGTTCTTCTGTAGCTGGGTGCTTTAGCGCCCAGCGGCACCCCACGGCCAACGCCCCAGAGGTTGGGAACCCGTTTCATTTCGCATTAGGTGTACCGTGATTCGGGATTTCGCTTGGCAGATGCAGCGCATCACGCCCCTAGCCCGCGCACCTCCCACGACTCCCCATTGGGCTTGACCGCGCCCAGCGCAGGGGTGCCCCCAATGCGCGCCGTGCCCATCTGGTGCGCGCTGAACACCCCATAGCCGCTGTTGGGCAACCCCGCCGCCTCGACCCGCCCGAGGAACGCCTCGAAATCGTCGCCGGTGTGCCATTGCAAATAATGGCTGTGCGGGCTGGTGATTTCGGTCGCGCCGCTGGCGTGCTGCACGCGCATGGCCGCCAACAAGCCGCGCATCAGGTGGCGCTGGTCATACCCCGACACGCGATACTCGACCTGCGGCTGGCCGCGCTTGTTCAAGCGGATGCGCCCGCCGTGCGTGTCGCGCACCAGCACGATTAAATTGCCCTGATGGCGCATATCGGCCATGATGCGCTTGTGCTCCGCCCCGTCCTTCCACACGAACGCCAGCGCGAACAACCCCGGGTGCGCCGGTGCGGTCTCTAGCCAAATGCCGTAGCCCTTGCCGTCGAGGTCGGCAAACTGGAACGAGGCGCGGGTTTGCGGCGCGCCGCGCCACGGCACGATTTCATCGGGATAATGCGCGGCGGTCACGCTGGTCGGGTGTAGGCGCAAGTTCGCGCCGACGTGCGGGTTGGTCAGGCCAGAGCGCAACAACAGCGCGGGCGTCTGGATGGCACCACCCGCCGCCACCACCCGTTGCGCCTTGACCGTGACGCGGTGTGGCTGGCCGTCCGCGCTGATGACCGTCAGCTCCGCGCCGGTCACCTGACCGTTTTGGTGCGTGACGCGCTCGGCAGTGGCCTGCACCACGATGCGCGCCCCGTGGTCATGCGCGTCTTGCAGGTAGGTCTTGAGCGTGCTTTGCTTCGCCCCGAAAGAACAGCCGAAATTGCACGTATCGCACGCCTCGCACCCCTTGGCGTTGCGCGGGATGGTCGTCACGCTGTAGCCCAGCGCCCGACACCCGCGCTCTAAGGCGGCGTTGTTCGGGTTGGGGTGGCTCTCGTCGGTGTTGATGTTGATGCGCGCCGAAATCGCGTCGAGGCTGGCTTGCAGCTCGGGCGAGGCCGCCGCCGCAAAGCCATACTCCCGCGCCCACTCGCGCAGCACATGCTCTGGCGGGCGTAGCGAGGTCATCCAGTTGACGGTGGTGCCGCCGCCCAGCACGCTACCGGCCAAAATGACCAACGCGGTATCGGTCGTGGTCAACGCGCCGTAGCGTTCGAACATCGTCTCGGTGGTCTCGGCCTCGCGGGCGTGGAAGTCGGTATCGTGATAATAGCCGCCCTTCTCGACCACAATCACATCGTGGCCGGCCATCGCCAGCTCGCCAGCGACCACCCCACCGCCTGCCCCGCTCCCAATCACCAGCACGTCACAGGTCAGCGTGGTGTCGGAACGGATGACCAAGGGCTGAATCGGGCGAGGCTTGTCGTCGCTCATTTGGCTGGGCGCGGGGTAGCGGATGCCGCCCCACGCCGGGTTGGGCTTGCCCGCCGGAACCCCGCCATAAAACAAGAACATCGTCAGGCGCTTGATGCCCAAATACGCCTTACGCCCCATCTCGTAGCGGCTGGTCGCCCACGATTGCAAGACCCGCGTGCGCTCGTCCAACGTCATCTTGCTCAGCGGCTTCCAGACCCCAGAGAGCACCCCGTTTAGGCCGCTGACCTCGAGGGTACGCAAGAACAACCGGAGTTGGAACGCGGTCTCGGGCTCCACGGCACGCTCGATGGCCAGCTCGACCATCGCCTCGACCTGCGCGTCGGTGGCGCTGGTGGCGAACAGGCGGCGCACCCCCTCATCGGGCGTGGGGTGGTCAATCGACGGGATTAAGGTATCACAAACAAGGGCGAGAGTTTTTCGTTCGGCACTGCTCAAAAAAGCCATGAGGCGCTCATTCCCAAAAGCACTGTATAGCCGGTCACTGCCGCTAATGTAACATACGACATGGCCGCCGTGCGCCCCTGAGTTTTGCGCCGGACGATGCGGTGTAGCATCAGCGGCAGGATGAGCAGTCCATACGGCACGATCATCAACGGCAACCCGCCGGTAAATACGCCGGTCAAGGCCATCACCACCGCCGCACCCGCCACCAAGCGCATCATGGCGTGGTTGAGCCGCAAGCCGAAGCGCACCGTAAAATTGCGCTCGTGCAATTTGTCGAAGGCGTAATCGCGTGCCTGTTGCTCCAATTGCGAGGCCAGCGACCCCAGCCCGAACAATACCAGCAGCAGCACGTCCGGCCACGTCACGTCATAGGCGCGCAGAAACAGCATCGCCGCATAGGGGAAGGTCTCGACGAAGGCGACGTGCATGGCGAGGTCGATGCCCGGGCGGGCTTTCAGGCGGAGGGGCGGGCTGGAATACGCCCATAACGCCCACACCCCCAGCGCAACGATGCCGACCCCGCGCCAGCCATGCGGCAACAAGCCCAACACCAGCACCGCCACCCCCAGCACGAACCCGACCAACGCCCAGCGCGGCGAGATTGGGCGGCGGACGAACGGGTTGCGCGCCGCCTTGTGCGGGTCGTCGCGGTCTACCCGCACATCGTGATAATCGTTGACCGCAAAGCCGAACAGGTAGGCGAAGCTAATCACCAGCGCCGCGCCGACCGCCTCCCACGTCAGCGGGGGGTGCAGCAACGCAGCAATCAAGGCCGCGTTCAGCGCCACCCCCCACGCATCGACGTGATTAAAGGCCAGCCAAAACCCCCACCTCAGCCAACCCCGCATCCCCGCCATCGGTCGTCACTCCTTGCGTGTGTCGTCACTCGCCCCGTCATCCACCCGCCGAATCAGCACCTTGTCGATGCGCCGCCCGTCCATATCGACCACTTCCACGCTGAACGCCCCCTCGGTGAACGTGTCGCCTTCCTCGGGGATACGGTCGAGCCGCGCCATGATGAACCCGGCCAACGTCGTAAAATCGCTCAGGTCTTCGGGGTCGGGCATCGGCATCCCGACCCGTGCGGCTACCTTGTCGATCGCCTCGCGCCCATCCACCAACCACGACCCATCCGGTCGGGTGATGATGCTGCTGCGCTCGGCCTTGTCGTACTCGTCCTTGATTTCGCCGACCAGCTCCTCGAGCAGGTCTTCCATCGTCACCACACCGGCGGTCTGGCCATACTCGTCAATCACGACCGCCATATGCACCCCGCGCCGCCGGAAGGTGCTCAGCACCTCGTCGATGTGCGCGCTTTCGGGGATGACCGTCGGCTGGCGCATCAGGCGGCGAACCTGCACCACCGTATCCAGCCCCGCAGTCTCGGGGTCGGTCACGCCGCGCAGCACATCCTTAGCGTGCAAGATTCCCACCACGCGGTCAATAGCCCCTTCGTACACCGGCAAGCGCGAGTACTGCGTCTTCAGCAACAACCCGACCACCTCGCTCAGGGGCGTGGTGATGGGCACGGCCACCAGCTCGGTGCGCGGGGTCATCACACTGCGGACGGGGCGGTCGGTCAGGCGGAACACGCTCTGGATGAGCTGCGCCTCGCGCCCCTCGACCGCCCCGCTCTGTTGCCCCTCGCGGGTCATGAACAAGATGTCTTCCTCGGTCACGCCCTCGTCTTGCGCGTCGGTTTGCCCCAGCAAGCGCGCCACGAGGTTGACCGACACCGTCAGGAAGGCCACCAGCGGGCGGGCGACGAGGCTGAGCAGGCTCATGATGGGCGCGGCGAAGGTCGCCCAGCCCTCGGCACCGCGCAACGCGATGCGCTTGGGCACCAGCTCGCCCAGCACCAGCGACAAGTACGTCAGCATCGCCACCACCAACGCCAGCGCCAGCGTGTCGGCGGCCTCGCCCACGTTGGGGCGGATGGCCTCGGCCAAGACCTCGGCCACCCGCGCCCCGCCGAACGCCGCGCTGAACGTGCCAATCAACGTGATGCCGACCTGCACCGTGGCCAAGAAGCGGTCGGGCGAGTCTTGCAGCTTGAGCGCTTGGCGCGCCCCACGGCTACCTGCGGTGGCTTTGGCTTGCAGGCGGCTTTTGCGCGCCGAGACGATCGCGATTTCGGAACCGCTGAAAAACCCGTTGGCCAGTGTCAGAATCAAGATAATCAGCAGTTCGCCGCCGATGTCGCCCACAAGAGCACTCCCGTCTTTAACCGTCGTTTACAACACGCGCTCGCGGATGCTGGCGCTGGCGAAGTCGAGGATGGCCACCACGATGGCAATCGCCAACACCGCCACGCCCGCATCGCTGTAGCGCAGCAAGTTGATGTATTGGTTGAGCAACAGCCCGATGCCGCCGCCACCGACGAAGCCGATGATGGTGGACATGCGGACGTTGATGTCCCAGCGGTACATCGTGAAGGCGATGTAAGGCGGCACGATTTGCGGCACCACCGCGTAGATGATGGTCTGGAGGCGGTTGGCACCGGTCGATTGCAACGCCTCGATGGGGCCGTTGTCGATCGTCTCGATTTGCTCGCTGTACAGCTTGCCCAGCGACGCGATCGAGTGCAACGTCAGCGCCAGCACACCGGCGAACGGCCCGATGCCGACCCACACCACGAACACCAGCGCCATAATCAATGGCTCGATGGAGCGCAGGGCGTTCAGCACGTTGCGCGTGATGTTGTACAGCAAATCGCCGACGGCGAACGTGCCGCGCACGCCCGACAACCCGCCGCCCACGCCGCCCAAGACGAGGCCAATCAGCATCGCGGTGGCCACATAGGTCGGCACGGTCAACAGGCCGAGTAGGCGGGTGTCCTCCAGCGGCGGCAAGGTGCCGTCAATCAGGGTTTGCCCGACGTTGAGCGCCGTAAACGTCACGACGAACCCAACTGCCAGCCCGCCCCACCCTATCAGGGTGCGCGCCAAGCGCTCCGCCCCGCTGGTTTGATAGGCTGGCTTGCGCGGCCACAGCACGGTCAGCGCACCGTTGGCCACCGCCTGCCCCAGCAACCCGCCCACCAGCGGCGGCAACAAGCCCAGCAAGGCCGACCCCAGCGCGATGCTCCCGACCAAGCCCATCGCGAACGCGCCGCTGAACGCGCCCAACACCAAGCCCAGCACGCGGTCGAGCGCGCCGGTCGCGGTCTTGAGCACCGGCTTGGCCAGCCCGACGGCCAGCGCCGCCAGCAACACCGCCCCGACCACGCCCATCAGCGTCGGCAACATCAACGCGACGAGGCTGCCCAAAATCCCGATCATCCGCCCGAGGCTGTTGAACGTCCACGCCAGCAGGTGGGTGCCGGTCGGGTCGATGCGGTTGGCGAGGTCGGTCAGACCGGCTTGGCCGGTGATGCCCAAGCCGCCCAGCCCACCGATGACCACCGCCAACACCAGCATCACCACGGCTTGGACGGCCACCGAGCGCGCCGCCGAGGGCAAGCGCACCCGCGAGATGCCCAGCACCCCGACCACCGCGGCCACCATCCACGCCACCGCCGCCCCGTCGAGGCTGGCACCGCTGACGAGGCCATAGACCGAACGGGCGATGTCGTGCAACAGCCACGCCCCGAACGCATACCCGAACGGCAAGACCGCCGCCCACAGCATCGCACTGCCCATCGGCATCTTAATCGGCTTCATCAGGTTGTGCGCCGCAAAGAAGCTGATGGCCACCGAAATGGGAATCGAGATGGTGGTGGCCATCAAGGCCATGAAGATGGTCTCGACCATCCGCCGCAACACTTCGTTGAGCGTGTCGCTGGCATACGGCGCGCCAATCGGGATGACCACGCCCAGCTCGACCGCGTGCACCTGCCCCGCCGCCCCGACGATGCGCGGCACCTCGACATAGCCCTGATACGTGCCGTCGCCGTTGACGAAGAACTGCGTCCGGCCACGGGTGGCGTCGCGGGTCTCGAACACGTCACGCGGGCGACGCTCATCCTCGGCGGTCACCCAGCGCACCGCCGCCCGCGCCCCACCCGTCAGGCCGCTGATGTTGAAGGTCAGTCGGTCATTGGGCTGGCCGCAGGCGGGCTCGATGACCAAGACCGGCGCGCCCGCCGTCTCGGGCTGGCTGGGCGCGGGCAGCTCGCCCGAGTCGCAGTCGTAGCGGAAGGCAGCGCGATAAATCACCGTCTCGCTGGCTTGGTCGAACAGGTTGGGGCTGAGCAATTCTTGCAAAGCGCGCCCGACGCCCTCTTGGCGGGCGGGCTCTTGCGGCTTGGCGAGGTCGATGTCGGTAATCGTCCAGCCATAGCTATAAATCACCACGCCTGCCGTAATCAGCAAGACGAGGATCAGGTTCCGCAGGGCGACGCGGGAACTCTTGGGAGGCGTGTGCATCTCGGTACGTCCCTTAATGACAAAATAACGGGGTCAGTTGATTTGGACTTCCACGGCGTCCTCGCCGTAGATTTCCTTGAAGCGGGCGTTGTCGATGTCCTGTGGGCCGCCATCGAATTGCAACACCCCACCCTTGAGCGCAATCACGCGGTCGGAGTACGCCCGCGCCAGCGACAAGAAGTGCAGGCTGCACAGCACCGTGATGCCGTCCTCTTTGTTCAAGATTTCGAGGTACTTCATCACGCTGTGCGAGGTCGCTGGGTCGAGGCTGGCCACCGGCTCATCGGCCAACATCAATTCGGGCTTCTGCATCAGGGCGCGGGCGATGCCGACGCGCTGCTGCTGCCCACCGCTCAGGTCGCTGGCGCGCTTGTGCGCCTGCTCGCGGATGCCCACCCGTGCGAGGTTGGCCAACGCTTCCTCGCGGTCGGCCTTGGGGAAATAGTTGAAGAAGCTGTACAGCGGGTTGACGTAGCCCAAGCGCCCCTGCAACACGTTGGTCAGCACGGTCGAGCGCTTGACGAGGTTGAATTGCTGGAAAATCATCCCGAAACGGCGGCGGATGGCGCGGACTTCCTCGTCGCCGGCCTTGGTGATGTCCACCCCGTTCCAGACGATGCGCCCGCTGGTCGGCTCAATCAGGCGGTTGATGCAGCGCAACAAGGTCGATTTGCCCGAGCCGCTCAAGCCGATGATCGAGACGAACTGCCCGTCTGGAATCTCGAGGCTGATGTTGTCGAGCGCCTTGTAGCCGTTATCGTAGATTTTGGTCAGGTTTTCGATGATGAGCATGACTCAATCCCTAAATGCAATACGGGCGAGGAGAATCGCTCTCCCCGCCCGTACCGTAACACAAATCAGCGAGCGTAACCAGTGCTCGGCTTAGTTGCCGAACACATCGTCTTCGGTCAGGCCGAGCACTTCGAACTGCCCACGCACGATGTCGTACAGGCTGTCCTCGACCGGCGCAATGCTGCTCCAGCCATAGAAGTCCTCGCTACCAATCGACTCCGCCCACGCCTCGGTCTCGCTGAAGGCGATCAACGCCTCCAGAATCTGGGCGCGCAGCTCGGCGGGGAACTCCGCGCCGAAGCTCAGGGTGTCGTTGGGGATGGGCGAGCTCAGGCGCAACACCTTGACTTGGCTAATCACGTCCGGCGCGGTCTCGCGGATGTTGGCGCGGGCGTCCAAGATGCGGACATCGCCGACATACAGGTTGCCGTCTTCGCCGATGTAGGTCTCTTCGACCGTCAGGTCATACGGCTCGGGGTTGTCGCCGATGCTCCACGGGGCGAACTCGCCGATGGGCGGGCTGAAGAAGGTGGTGCCGAACTCGGCCTCGCCGTTGTAGACCGCGGTCACCACGTTGTTGTGGCTACCGGCCTCGACGCGCTCACCCGGCTCGATGCCGGCTTGGGTCAGCTCGACCGACGGGAAGATGAAGCCCGAGGTCGAACCCGCATCGGGGTACGCCCAGCTCTTGCCCGCGAGGTCGTTGAAGGTGCGGATGCCGCTGTCACGGCGCACGATATAAGCCGTCCAGTAGACCGGCCAACCACGGCGCACCGCAGCCGCCGACACCTCGACGCCGCAACGCCCATTGGCGATGACGTAGCCCGCCGCCGGGATGAAGCCCATCGAGCTGGCAGGCGCGGCGCACATCGCCTCGACCGTGGCCGCATACGAGGTCGGGACGAACACTTCGAAGTTCAGGCCGGTGGCCTCCTTCAAGGCGGCAGCCATCACCTCGCCGCCGGTGGTGATCACCTGCGCCTCGACCGACGGGACGAAATAGACCTGAATCGGGTTAGCCTCCGAGCCGAGGGCGTCTTGCGCCATCACGCTCAGCGAGGTCAGCGCGGCCACGACGACCAGCACGACCACCAACAAACTCTTGTGGGTACGCATTCGGGAAGTACTCCTCGTGTTAAGGGTTGCCAAAGAAACCCGTGCAATACCATAATGTTTCATTGTTAAGTAATTTTTAAGGAAATGTAAAGCGTCTAGCGGAGTTGTGCGGCGCTTGAACCTTGGGGGGTGCTCGGTTATCCTGAAGGCATGACCATCGTGGAGGACACCGCCCCATGCCCGCCCCAGACATCCGCCACCGCCTGAGCATCAACACCGCGCTCGCCCGCCAAATGTTGACCGGTTTCATCCGCGACCAAATCGAGAAAGCCGGTGCCAAAGGCGCGGTCTTGGGCTTGTCGGGCGGCATCGACTCCGCCCTATCGGCCTACCTGAGCGCCGAGGCGCTGGGCGCGCAAAACGTGCTGGCCGTGCGGATGCCCTACAAGACCTCATCCCAAGCCAGCCTGACCGATGCCGACCTCGTCATCGAGGCGCTGGGCATCCCCAGCATCACCGTGCCCATCACCGGCATGGCCGACGCCCTCATCGAGCAATTCCCCGACATGAACAACCTGCGGCGCGGCAACATCATGGCGCGCACCCGCATGATCGTCCTGTACGACCAATCGGCGGCGCGTGGCCTGTTGCCGATGGGCACCAGCAACAAGACCGAGTTCTTGCTGGGCTACAGCACCATCTACGGCGACAGCGGCGTCGCCTTGCACCCCATCGCCGACCTGTACAAATATCAGGTACGCCAGCTCTCGCAAGCGCTGGGCGTGCCCCAGCCGGTCATCGACAAAGCCCCGTCCGCCGACCTGTGGGAAGGCCAGACCGACGAGGGCGAGCTGGGCTTCACCTACGACGCGGTAGACCAAGTGCTGTATCTGCTGGTCGATGAGCGCTACACGGTCGATGAGGTCATCGCCGAGGGCTTCGAGGCCGAGTTCGTGCACAAGGTCTGGCGGCGCGTCAAATCCAACCATTACAAGCGCACCATGCCCAACGTCGCCAAGCTCAGCTCACGCACCATCGGCCACGACTTTTTGTATCTGCGCGATTACACAGGACGCTAACCCCCACCATGCCCTACGCCGACCTTTCCACCGGTGCCCGCCTGCACTACCTCGATACCGGCGAGGCCGACAAACCCATCATCGTGCTGCTGCACGGGCTGTTGGGCACCGCCTCGATGCACTTCCCCCAAGTCATCGAGTGGTTGCGCCCGCGCTTCCGCGTGATTGGCCCCAGCTTGCGCGGTTATGGCCAAAGCACCCCCAAGCCGCGCACGTTCGCGCCCGATTTTTATGACCTCGACGCGCTGGACGTGCTGGCCTTCCTCGACGCGCTGCACATCGATCGTTGCCACATCCTCGGCTACTCGGACGGCGGCGAGACGGCCTTGGTCGCGGCGGGGCGTGCCCCCCAGCGCTTCGCCAGCGTCGCCACCATCGGCGCGACCGGCTTCCTGTCGCCCATCATCCGCGAGCGCGCCCAGAACGGTATGGGCGACGGCAGTTGGATAACCGAGCAAGAGCGCGCCCTGCACGGCATCGACGACCCCGCCGCGTTCGTACAAGCGTGGAAGTCCAGCTTCGTCGGCATGATTGACGCGGGCGGTGACCTCAGCCTACGCAACGCCGACAAGCTGACCGCCCCGACCCTGTTGTTGCTGGGTGACCGTGACGGCCTCAACCCCATCGAGGCCGCCGAGGTCTATGTGGCCAAGGCCGCCAACGCCCGCGCCGTGCTGGTGCCCGCGTGTGGCCACCCCGTCCACGATGACCAATGGGATGTTTTCGTCCGCGAGATGGACGCGCATTTCGTGCGCGCAGGAGTGAACTAGCCGATGTTGACCCGTATCCTCGCTTGCGCCGCCATCGCCTTGGTGTTGCTGGCGCCCGTCACCGCCCAAGCCGAGCGCTCCGTCATCACCCCCGCCAACGCCCAAGAATTGGTCGAACTGCGCGTCTACAGCGCGCCCGACGCCTTCAACGACGCCGATTTTCGCTGGGACTCGCGCTATATCGCCGCAGTCAGCGACGATACCGCCTTGCGCGTCTGGGACATCGAGGCCGAGGGCGATACCCCGTTGTACGAGGGCTTCGAGCATTTCTCGTTCGTCAAGACGGTCGGCTGGCTCGAAAACACGATTGTGACCGGCAGTTGGGATAGGACGATGGTGGTCTGGGACGTAACCGAGGACATCGGCATCACCCCGCGCCTCGTGACGGCCACCTACGATGCGGTCATCGACGCGATGGGCACGACCGGTTCACGCGACAGCGGGAGCGTCTTCATCGGGGTGGGTGACGGCACCGTGCGCCTGTATGACGGCATCACCAACAGCGTCAGCGGCGAGTGGGCGGTGCCCGCCTTGCGCGTCACGGCCATCGCCGTCAGCCCCGATGTCCGCAGCATGGCGGCGGCGGGCGGTTTCCCGTCCACCGGCGCGCAAGTTTGGGACATCGCCAGCGCCTCCAACATCGAAAACCCGCCCGAGCCGACCGTCTTGGCGCACCCGGGCACGGTCTTGGCCATCGATTACATCACGGCGTCCTCGGTGGCGCTGGGCGGCGATGACGGCACCGTCACGCTCTGGCAATTCGGCCAAGACGCCCCCATCGCCACCCTCCAACAAATCGACTGGGTGGTCGATTTGGACGTGTCGCCGGACGGCACGCTCTTGGCCGTCGCCCGCCAAGACGGGGTGATGACCCTCTGGGACATCACCACCCCCGCGCAAGCCGAGCTGATCGTGGCGGTGGTCGCCAGCACCGAGCACCCGCTGACCGCGCTGACCTTCAGCCCCGACGGGCGCACCCTCGCCACCACCGACAGCGGCGGCGCATTGCGGGTGTGGGGCGTCGTCCCGTAAGGCTCTGGCGGACGTGGCAGGCCACGTCCCTACGATGAGGTTGGCCGGTTTTTGTGCCGTAGGGACAACGCCTGCGTTGTCCGTTGGGGGTCGAGGCGTATAGGGGCGCAGCGCGCTGCGCCCGCCGGTCTGGCTCTTGTCCCGCCCCGTCCCCTCAATCCATCGACACCTCTTCGCGTAGGGTGCGGTTGAACCATGCCACCACCGCACCCACCGCCACCAACGCCCCCGCCCCGCAGAACAGCACCACGAGGTTAAGCTCGCCCAGCACGCCCGAGACCGCGTTGGAGAACGGGTCGAGCGCCACCGCCGCAAACACCAACAAGCTGGCCACCCGCCCCTGCATCTGCGGCGCGGCCTTCACCTGCATCAGCGTGACGGCGTTGATGTTGGTGAACGCGCCGAACACCCCGATGAACAAGCACGCCCCGAACGCGACCGGAAAGCTGGGCGCAACCCCCAACACGATCAGCCCAATCGCCAGCGCCGCCGACGTATAGACCAGCGCCATCCCCGGGCGGCGCATCGTGCCCATCAGCGAGACCAACACCCCGCCCACCAACATCCCGACCCCGAACGCCCCCGACAAAAACCCGTACAGGGTGGCGTCGCCCTCAAAGCGCCGCTCGACCAGCAACGCACCCCCCACCACGATCGGACCAATCGCCGAGAAGTTGAGCAACGCCACCATCATCAAGCTGATGCGGATGGCCGGCGTGGCCAACGCATAGCGAACCCCGCTCATCACCGCCCGCCCCAGCGGCTCTTGGGGTGTCTCGGCCTCATCGGTGCGGCTGACCGCGTCGGTCTTGCGGCTCAGGCGCAAAAACACCAGCGCCCCGCCCAAGAACAACAGCGCATTGACCGCAAAACCGGCCAACAGTCCGGTCAACGGGTCGCCAGCCACGCGCCCGACCTCGCCCCGCGATGTTGGCCAGCGTGTCGGCGGTCTGAATCAGCGCGTTGGCGTTGGCCAACTGCGGCTTGGACACCAAACGCGGCACCAAGGCCGAGTTGGCCGGGTAAAACGTCGCATCGACCAAGCCGCTCAGCGGCGCGATGACGAACAGCGCGGCCATGCTCATCGCCCCTGCGCCTAGCAACGCCAGCCCCACGGTCATCAACGCCCCGTTGACCAGCCCGCTCAGCAACATCGAGACGGCACGCGGCACCGCCGCCACCGTCAATAAGCCGCCGAGCTGCACCCCGCTGCCGGTCAGGTACAGCACCAGCCACACCAGCCCGACCGCGTAGAATTGCACGCCCAGCGACACCATCACCCCGCCCAGCCACAACCACCGGAAATCGGGCAGGCGCAACGGGCTGGCCACCGGCGCAGGCTTGGGGGTCACGTCGGCCTCCAGCGTCATGCTGCACCCCCGTCGTGGGTCATCGCCAAGAGGGCGTCACGCACCAGCTCGGCGTTGACGCTGCTGGAGGCGCGCACCGCCTCCTCCATCCAATGCGCGTCGCACGCCATACGGATGATGGCCGCCCGCACCGGCGACACCCCATCGCTGGCCAAGCGCGCCTCCCAACGGTCGAGGTCTTCTTGGGTGGTCTCTTGCAACAAAGCGTACTCGTTGACATACGGAAACAAGCCGGTCAACGCCTGAAGCGACACGGGGAATGGGTCGAACGAGGCGCGCACATACGCCCGCAACCACCGCCCGACCGGCTGAGGGTCGGAGTCGTAGTGCGCCCGCACCTGCCGCTCGAACAAACCGTACAGATGGCGCACCACCGCCAAAACCAACGCCTCTTTGGTGGCGAAGTGGTGCAACAAGCCGCCCTTGCTCACCTCGGCTTGCTTGGCGACCGCGTCCAGCGTCAGGGCGTGGCCGCCCCGCTCACGCAGGATGTGGATGGTCGCGTCCAATAGGCGCTCACGCACGGGGGGATGGGTCGTCGTCACGGCAATCGTCCTCTGAATGTCCCAAACCGTCCAGACGGACGGTCAACCCTTTCAGCATACCGTCCGTCCAGACGGTCTGTCAATCAGGCCACCCCTGACGCTCATCACACGCTCATCTCACCGCGCAAAAAACACCGCCCACCTCGGTCAACAAGGTGGGCGGTGCAGGGAGGTGATGTGGGGACAGCCCTTAGCGGATGGGCACGGCCTCGATTAAGCCCTCGATGGTGACGAATGGGGCGTAAATCCAGCCCACTTTGTCGCGCCAGCGCACTTGCAGCCAAAAGTTGCGGTTGCCTTGCACCGTGCGCCCGATAATCTGCACGCCATCGCCCCACGGGATTTGGTCGAGCAGTTGGGTGCGCTCACTCGGGCGGCGGCGCAGGTTCATCACCGAGCGCGTGTAGCCAATCACGTTGAGCGCCGAAGGCAGGTCGGTCGGGTTGTCGATTCGGTCGAAGACGGTCTGGGTGGTCGGGATGATGGCCACGTTGCCGTTAACGCGCAAATAGCGCCCCGACGCCCACCCGACGCGGTCACCGTCTTGCAGGCGGTACCACGGGAACAACCCCTCGTCGAAATTCTTCTCGAGGATGGGGTAAATCTTGTTCGGGCGGATCACGCCGACCATCGACGCGCCCAAGTACGGCCCCGTCCGCAAGGCCAAGCCCTTGACCGTGATGACCTCGGCGGTCGCGATGGGCACGGGCGTCGCGGTCGGGCCGGTCGGCGTCAAACCGCCGCCACCCCCACCGCCACCGCCGCCCGGCACGTTCCATTGCACGACGAGGTTGGAGTCGTTGGCGAACTCGACGTATTCGACGCGGATATTGACCGGCCCGGGCACGTTCTTGACATACGTAAACGTAAAGGTCTGGAAGGCGTTGGGCGCGGGGTTGTTGAACGGCGCGAACTGGTCGAGGAAGATTTGGTTGTCGATGAACACGCGCACGCCGTCGTTGGCATACACGATGAACGAGTAATTGCCCGCCACGTTGAACTGTTGGGTGGAGGTGAAGAAGGCCGAGAAATTGTCGGCGGGCATCCCGGGGATGATGACCCCGTTGCCGTCCTTGGGCGGGTTGCTGCTCCAATTGAAGAACACGCCGTTAGGATACGGGATGTTCGAGACGACCGGTGTGCCGCTGAGGTTGGTATTGTTGTAGAACGTCCCCGTCCAGCCGGTGCCGACGTTTTGCGCTGCGGTGGGCTGGCTGAACGTGAAGCCAAGCCCCAAGACGAGGATGAGCAGTAGCGAACCACCCAACCCCCAAATCAACCGTTTCATAAGCATGTCTCCCGCCCGTACAAGCCCCCGACCTGCGAGGGTCATCCCCATAGATGTTGCCTATCATACCTCAGTATAGCAAGGAACGGCACGGCGCGCCGCCCATTCCCCCGACCAATCACCCATGCCTCGCCACCGCCCGATTTTGGCTGCAACTTTCTGCCGCAGGTGGCGTATGATAGAGTAAGCCAATTGAAACGATACCCCCGAACGGGATGGAGGCTCATCATGAGCGACGAAAACAAGAGCACCGACAACAAGAAAAAGACCGTGAGTGAGGAGATTGAAGGCGTGGGCAACCAAGTCGTCGAGCGCGTCCAAGATGTCATCCGTCAAGGCAACGTCCGCCGCCTGATCGTCAAGACCGCCGACGATAAGGTCATCATCGACACCACCCTGACCTTGGGCGCCGCCGCCGGTGGCGTGCTCGGCCTGATGCTGGGCTGGCCGATTTTGGTCATCACCACGCTGGCGGCCATCGTCGCCCGCGTGAAGGTCGAAATCATCCGCGAAGTGACGGATGAAGACGTGAAGGCCAAGAAAAAGGTCGAAATCAACGACAAGGACGCCTAACCCGCGCCCACTTGATTGGGTTGAAAGATGCGGGACAGGTCACACAGGGTGAGGGCGTGTAGGGGCGTAGCTTGACGCGCCCGCCCAAAACCCCGACTCCCCATCTCGAGGCGTCAAAACCCCTGCCACACCCCCAAAACCCCTCGTCCCCTTGATTGGGCGGGGGGTTTTGGTTTATGGTAGCCAGCCCACCGAAAAACGAGGCGCATCCTGCGCCGGAAACGGAGTTCGTGATGCGCGTGCTCGTCTTGCTGATGCTGTGCGTCGGCCTCGCCGCCCGCCCTACCCACGCCCAATCCCTCGAATGGGACGGCCCCCAGCTCGACGCGATGCGCGAGGTGGTGCGCGCCTTCAACCAAACCAACCCTCACGCCATCACCGTGCAGTTGGTCGGCAAATCCAGCAGTGGGCGCTTGCTGGGCGCGCTGGCCGACCCCGACCCTGCCGATGCCCTGCCCAACGTGGTCGGCGGCGTGTTCCCGTCCAACGCCGATAACCTGCTGCGCGATGGCCTGACCCTCGGCCTCGACCCGTATCTGGCGCACCCGCAATGGGGCATCGCCCCAGCAGACCGCGCCGCAATCGACGAGGGGACGGTCAGCGCGTTTCGGGCATTGGGGCAACAAGGCGCGTGGCCGCTCGGCCTCAGCCTGAACGTGTTGGCGGTCAACCGCGCCCTGTTGGCACAAGCCGGCGTCACCGCCCAGCCCGACACACTCGAGGCGCTGGTGCAGGCCGCCTGCGCCGCCGCCAGCCAGACCACCCCACGCGGCCAAGCGATACGCGGCTTCCCGCTCACCCTGACGCTGGGCGATTTCGAGACGTTGGTGGCCGCCCAGCAAGGGGCACCGCTCTATGATGTGGCCAGCGGACAATTCGGCTTTGCCAGCGAGGGGTCGAAGCAGGTCTTGCGCGCCCTCGCCGAGCTGACCGCACGCGATTGCGCTTATGACGCGGGCGGCCAATACGACGACTCGCGAGATTTCGCCTATGGCCTGACGCCGTTCGCCTTCACCAGCACGGCGGGCTTGCCGTTCATCGAGGACGACATCCTCGACAGCGCCAGCGGCCTGACCGATTGGACGTTCATGCCCGCCCCCGGGGCACTCCCGACCGTGACGGTTTATGTGCGCGGGGTGGCGCTCACCCCGCACGGCACACCCGCGCAGCAATTGGCCGCGTGGCTGTTCATCCGCCACCTGACCACGCCCGAGGCACAGGCGACATGGGCGGCGGGCTTGTCCTACCAGCCGGTCAACGCGCAAGCCTATGCGTTGCTGCCGCCCGACTTGCTGACGGCCAACCCGCCGACGATGCCATCACCAAGCTGCTGGCGGGCGATGTGGTGGGCTATGGCGATGTCGAATCGGAGGTGTTCGAGCCGATGCTGGAGTCGGCCTTAGAGGGGATCAACCTCGACCTGCTGACCGCCGACGCTGACCGCGCCGCCGCCGAGGTGGTGCAACGAGCGCTAGCACGCGGCGACTGAGGGCGGGGATGTAGGCGCGGCCAGCCGTGTCCCCCTCAGCCCTACATCGCGTGTGTGGGGGCTGAGGGGGCGGGCGAGGCTCAGGGCACGCGAAAGGCGCGGATTTGCTCAGCGAGGTTGTGGCCGATGATGCGGTACTCGTCTTTGAGCCGAAGCTGAATCGGCCCATGGAACGGCGCGACGTGGTGCACCGTGACCGGCAAGCCGGGCATCAGCCCCAGCGCCTTCAGGTAGGCCAAACGGTCGGGGTCGCGGGTTTGCACGCGGCTGATGGTCAACGACACCCCCACCGGCAGCTCGGTCAGCGGCAGGTCGTCCAGTACCGCCATCTGGCCGTCCGGCGCGGGGATGGGTTCACCGTGCGGGCAGAACTCCGGCTTTCCGGCCATCTCCCACATCCGCTGCATCAGCGCGTCGGTCAGGTTAGCGGCCATCCGCCCCGCCTCGGCATACACCTCGTGCCAGCCCAAGCCCATCACGTTGACCAAAAACGCCTCGACGATGCGGTGGGCGCGCAAGCGGATGCGCGCCTCGCGCACCCCATCTGCGGTCAGCTTGATGCCTTGATACGGCGCGTGCTCCAACAGGTTTTGCTGGCGCAGGCGCGTGACCATCCGGTTGACCGCGGGCGGGGTGACCATCAACAGCTCGGCCAGCATCGACGTGCTGACGTATTCTTGCTCGGGGTGGCGCTCGCTCAGGCGGTAAATCTCGACCAGATAATCGCGCATCTTGGCGCTCAGGTCGGCCTCGGCGTCGGCCTCGGGGGGGTGTGCCACGGCAATTACATCCCCATCTCGAGGCGCGCAATCAAGCGGTCGGGCATCCGCTGCTGGCGCATCCGGCGCTGCACCGCCCCGACATCATACGGGATGCGGCGGTGCTCCCAGATATTCTTGTCGAAATCGAGCAAGGCATAGGCGGCACGCGGGTCGGTGTCTCGCGGTTGCCCGACGCTCCCCGGGTTGATGATTTGGCGGCGACCGTTGAGCGGGCGTTGCTTGCCATAGCTTGGGCGCATGGCGGTCGTGTCGCCCTCGCTCACCATCTCGTAGATGATGGGCTGGTGGGTGTGCCCGACGAGGCAGTACGGGGTCTCGAAATGCGGGAAGTTGTCCGCCGCGGTCTTGGTCTCGAGGATATATTCCCAAATCGGCTCACGCGGGCTGGCGTGCGCCAACGTGTAATCGCCAATCACGAACGTGACCGGTAAGGCCTCGAGCCAGCGGGTGTTGTCGGGCGTCAGCGTCTCGCGAGTCCAATCGACCGCACGGCGCGCATCGGGGTTGAAGGTGCGGATGTCGAGCCGCTCCAACGCCGCCCAGTCGTGGTTCCCCGCGAGGCACAGGTGTGGCATCTCGCGCAGCTTTTCGACGCACTCGTTGGGGTCGGGGCCGTAGCCCACCACGTCACCGAGGCACCACACATAGTCCCACTGCCCTTGCGCGTCTTTCAACACGGTCTCGAAGGCGGTGTAGTTGGCATGAATATCAGAGATAACGAGAATCCGCATAATGTTGTTCTACCCAATTCATCCGCGCATAGGCGAGGGTGCCATAAGAGATGATACCACCCTTTACGCAAGCCTGCGATAGGTACTCTTTATCGGAAAGACGATGAGCCGACGCTCTCGGTCGGCTCATCGCTACGGGGATGGAAGGACGGGGACGGGCTTAGCCCTTGAGCAAGCCCTTGACCGCGGCCACCACCCGCTCGCTGGTCAGGCCGAACTCGGCGTACAGCTTCTCGTAAGGCGCGGACGCCCCGAAATGATCGACCCCGAGGGCGACGCCGTGCGCGCCGACGTACTTGTGCCAGCCGGTCGTCACGCCCGCCTCGATGCTCACCCGCGCCTTGACCGCCTTGGGCAAGACCGACTCTTTGTAAATCGGGTCTTGCTGGTCAAACAACTCCCAGCACGGCAACGACACCAAGCGCACGCGCACCCCGTCCGCCGTGAGCTGGCGGTAGGCGTCGAACGCGATGGCGACCTCGCTGCCGGTGGCCAAAATCAGCGCTTCGGGCGTGCCTTCACAATCGGCCAGCGTGTAGCCGCCGTGCGAGGCACCCTCTTGGATGCGCTCGGCGTCGTCGAGGATGGGCAGGTCTTGGCGGGTGAAGCACAAGGCCGACGGCCCCTCGACCGTCATGGCCGCACGGTAGGCGGCGGCGGTCTCGTTGGCGTCCCCCGGGCGGAACACGTACAAATCGGGGATGAGGCGCAGGCTCATCACGTGCTCGACCGGCTGGTGGGTCGGGCCGTCCTCGCCGAGGCCGATGCTATCGTGGGTGAAGATGTACAGCACCGGCAATTTCATCAACGCGCCGAGGCGCATCGACGGGCGCATGTAGTCGCTGAAGGTCAAGAAGGTGGCGCTGTACGGGCGGGCGATGCCACCGTGCAAGGCCAAACCGTTGACGATGGCGCCCATGCCGTGCTCGCGCACCCCAAAGCGGATGTTGCGCGCCGCGCCCTTGCCCTTGCGGGTCTCTTCGGCGCCCTTAATCAGGGTCTTGGTGCTCCCCGCGAGGTCGGCATCACCGCCCACCATGGTCGGCACGCGCTTGGCGATGGCGTTGAGCACCTCGCCGCTGGTGTTGCGGGTGGCGGCAGCCTTGCCCGCCGCATAGGTCGGGATGTCGGCGTCCCAACCGCTGGGCAATTCGCCGCGGTGCAGCGCGTCCCACTCGGCGGCCAGATCCGGGAAGGCGGTACGCCACGCCTCGAACTTGGCTTGCCAAGCATCTTGCAGCTCGGCGCCCTCGTCCAAGGCGGTGCGGAAGTGCTCAATCACGTCGCCCGGCACCGCGAACGGCTCGGCAGACCAGCCGTAGGCTTGCTTGGTCAACGCGACCTCGTCCGCGCCCAACGGTGAGCCGTGCGCCTTGCTGCTACCGGCCTTGTTCGGGCTCCCATAGCCAATCACCGTCTTGACGATGATGAAGGTCGGTTGGTCGGTCTGGGCGTGCGCCGCCTTGATGGCCGCGTCCACCTCGTCCACGTTGTTGCCATCGCGCACCGTCAGCACCTGCCAGCCCATGGCGGCATAGCGCGAGGCGATGTCCTCGGT
>JALONY010000287.1 GCA_025454715.1 Anaerolineae bacterium | reverse complement strand
CGCAAGTCGTTCCGCAGGCGCTTCAGGTCACGGTTGAACTGCGCCAGCTCGTTTTCGGCGTTGCGGCGCGCCGTGTTGATGATGTCGCGCCGCTCGTCCTCCAGCTTGTCGAGGCGGGCTTGCAGCTCATCGCGCAACGTCTCCGATTCGGCGCGCAAGGCGCTGATTTCGGCGTTTTGTTGGCGCATGGTCTCGCGGGTGCGGTGAATCTCGTCCAGCAGGTCGTCGGCCACGAGGTCTTCAGTGGCCACCATCCCCCGCGCCGCCTCGATGATGAACTCGGCCAAGCCCAGCCGTTTGGCGATGGCCAGCGCGTTGGAGCGCCCGGGCAACCCGACGATGAGCCGATAGGTCGGGCGCAAGGTCTCGAGGTTGAACTCGACGCTGGCGTTGCGGACGCCCGGCGTCTCGACGCTGTAGACCTTCAATTCGGGGTGGTGCGTGGTGACCATCGTCGTCACGCGCCGGTCAACCAAGTGGCTGAGGATGGCACGCGCCAGCGCAGAGCCCTCGGCGGGGTCGGTGCCCGCGCCCAGCTCGTCCATCAACACCAATGAGCGGTTGTCGCACGTCTCTAGGATGCCGATGATGTTGGTCATGTGGCCGCTGAAGGTGCTCAGCGATTGCTCGATGCTCTGCTCGTCGCCGATGTCGGCGTACAAGCCCTCGAACACGCTCAGGCGCGCCGACTCCGCGGGCACTTGCAAGCCGCATTGCGCCATCGCCACCACCAGCCCGACCGTCTTGAGCGCGACCGTCTTACCGCCGGTGTTGGGCCCCGTCACCACCAAGACCCACGTATCGTCATCGAATTCGAGGTCAATCGGGACGACGTTGCCCTTGAGGAGCGGGTGCTTGGCACCGCGCAGGTAAATGGTGCTGCCCGGGTGCTTGCCGCCCACCTTCTCGGAACTGCGTTGCTTGGGCGAGAAGCGCACCAATTTCGGCTCGGTTGCGCCCAACGCCTCGGCGTAGCGCGCCTTGGCCAGCACGAGGTCGAGATAGGCCAAGACCTCGACCGTGCGGACGATGCGCTCGGAGTCCGCGCCGACTTGGTCGGTCAGCGCCAGCAAGATGCGCCGGATTTCTTTCTCTTCTTCCAGCTGCATCTCGCGCCATTTGTTGTTGAGCTCGACCGTCTCGATCGGCTCGATGAACAGCGTCGCGCCACTGGCCGACGAGTCGTGGATGATGCCGGGGATTTTGCCCTTGTGGTCGGCCTTGATTGGGATGACGTAGCGCCCGTTGCGCTGGGTCACGATCGATTCTTGCAAGAAGCCGCTGCGGGCGTTGTTGGCGAGGATGCGGTTGAGGCGTTGCTGGAGGCGCTCGAACGCCACCTTGAGGTCACGCCGGATGATGGCCAGCTTGACGCTGGCGGTGTCCTTGACCTCGCCGTTTTCGTCGATGGCGCTGCCGATGGCGTCTTGCAACTCGATACATTCCTCGATTTGCTCCGCCCACTCGCCCAATAGCGGGTAGGTGGTCTTGAGCCGCCCGAGTGAGCGCCCGATGGTGGTGGCGCGCCGCAAGGTGGAGCGGATGTCCAACAGGATGTTGGGCTCAATCAGGACGCCGCGGGTGGCGGTTAGGGCGGGCTCGCGCACGTCGTGGACGCCGCCCATCGAGACGTTGACTTTGTTTTCGAAGATGGCGCGGGCTTCGGCGGTCTCTTGCTGCCACGCCTCGGCCTCGTCGAAACTGAGGGTCGGGCGCAACTCGCGGGCGAGGTCGGCACTGCCCGAAAACGAGGTATGGCGTACCACCTGCTCCAACACCTTGGGGAACTCGAGGATGGACAGGGTTTTGTTGTCGATGACCATGAGGTATATACCCATCGTGAACCCCGCCTCGGCGGGTCAGCCGAGGCGGGGTGTGAAAGCGAGAAAAAGGGCTATCAGGTCAGGCCACGATGGGGCACGACGCGAACCGAGTTATTGCTCGGGGGTCGTGGTCGCCGGGACACCCGGCATCGTGCCTGCGCTGAGCGACTCGAAGTCGAACAGGAACGGGCTGTTGGACGGCAGCAAAATCAAGCCCACGTTGTCGGCCAGCTTCTGCACGTATTCATATTGCACCAACAGCGGATTCTCCTGCAAGACTTCGCTGATTTGACGGAGCGCCTCGGCTTGCGCCAATGCGCGGATGCGGATGGATTCGGCCTCGCCTTCAGCGGCGGCAATCGAGGCGTCACGCGCACCTTGGGCGCGCACGCGCACGCGCTCGGCCTCTTGCTCTTCCTGCTGCACGCGGAAGGCGGCCTCTTCGGCTTGGCGCTCAGCGATTTGCACGCGCTCGATCGAGTCGGCGAACTCTTCGCTGCTGAAGGTGACGTTGCGGATGATCAAGTCGGTGACCTCGAAACCGTCTTGTTGCATACGGTTGCGCATGTCGGTCTCGATGGCTTCTTGGATGACGGTGCGGCTCTCGCCGTAGACGGCCTCGGCGCGGAAGCGGCTGACCGCGTCACGCACGAAACCGCGCAGAATCGGGCGGATGAGGTCGTTTTCGTAGCGGTTTTGCCAGCGCTCGTGCACGATGTTCACATCGTCGGGGTTGATGCGGTAAATCACGGTCACGTCGATGATGACCTCTTGGCCGTCGATGGTGCGGACGCGCACGGCGTCGTCACCGCGCTCTTGGCCGCCTTCCGAGACGCCCGACATGGTGTACTGTTGCTGCACGATCGGGTAAATCGTGGCCTCTTGCAAAATCGGGATGATGATGTGGGTGCCTGCGCGGCGCGGGGTCTCCAATTGACCCGAGACGGTCTGGAACACCACCGCCACCTGCGCCGGTTCGACGATCAGGATGCCGCGGCTGACCACGCTGAGCACCACGCCCACCACCAACCCGACCACGGCCAACGTCACCCCTGCGCCTGCCCGCCGCCCTTGCGAGATGGACGTGACGGCCAGCGCAACGCCCACGAGGAACAGCAAAAAGCCGAAGGTTGCAACGAACCCGAGTAAACCACCAATGCCACCCATGGGGGTAGACCTCCTGTGTGAAAAAATGGAACAAAAACGCCGGACATTACGTTTCGCAGTATATCACGGGGACACCCCCCAACGGGTGATTTTTTATGAACCCCCTAAGCATTGGGGGGAAGGCAGAAACGGAGAGAGTGTGTTATGATAGCGTCTCATGTGAACGGAGGCACGCTGGACTGCGCCCCGGAGGACGGTATGACCGAGATATTGCTGACACGCTTATTGCGCGCTGTGCTGGGCGTCACCCGCGTAGACCGCATTTATGCCTTCGATACCGGCGCGC
>JALONY010000286.1 GCA_025454715.1 Anaerolineae bacterium | reverse complement strand
GACGAGCTGGCCGGATTCTGCACCACCAGCAACCCGCGATATTGCGGGTCGGTCAGGTCGGCCAACGTTTGCGGCACGGGCAGGGCGTTTTCTTCGAAATAGGCCACGTCGTAGTTCAGGCACACATCGCCGAAATCGACCGGTATGACGCGCAGGTCGGGGTCGAGCAGGAAGGCGGGGTCGATGTCGGCCTCGGCCAGCACTGGTGACGAGCCGGTGTCGCCGACGCGCACGATTTCGACCGTGATGCCGGTCTCGGCGGTGAAGGCGGCCAAGACCTCTTCACTGACGGCGAAGCTGTCGTGTGTCACGACGGTGAGCGGGGCATCTTGGGCGGTGGTCAGCACGCTGCCGCCCAGCACGAGGACGGCCAAAGCCGCCCAAAAACGGGACAAAATGCGCATAGGATGGGGTCTCCTGTGTCGGTGCAGACTGCCCGAGGGGTCGCTGCGCCCATAAACACGAACGCCGCCCCAGACGGTTGATGTCTGGTGACGGCGATTCAGAAGCGGCGGCGCGTAAGACCACGGTTCGCAAACACTCCCTACGCCGGTATGACCCGGATCAGGTTCTAGGGTCAGAGCCAACATTCAGCCGGTCAAGCTGGCGCAGGTAGCCCTCGAAATCGCCCTCGGCGCAAGCGTCGAGGTAGGCGAGGATGGCCTCGCCGTCGAGCGGGTAGAGCGGGGCGCAACTGGTCGGCCATGCGCCCTGTGGCGCGTGCACCAAGACCGACGGCACCGGCGACGGGATAATCAGGCGGTCGGCAGTTTTGTGCAGTTCCGGCACGCGCCGCTCATAGGTCACGATGACGGTGCGGGCGACGGCGGCCAACTCGAGGTCGATGGCGGTGTTGTGGTTGAGGCTGACGTTGCCGTAATCGTCGGCCTCGAGGGCGTGCAGCACCGCCACATCGACCGGTATGGCGGGGAAGGCCATCAACGTCTCGCCGGTGTACGGGTCGGTGATGGTCTTGACATCGGGGCGCAGGGCGGGCAGGTCGGTGCCCAGCCAAGCCATCGACGGCATGAACCCGATTCCGGCCATTTGGGCGCGTAGGCCACACCCGAGGCTGGCCTCGGTCTCCTCCAAAACGGTCAGGGCATCGGTGCTGGCGCGCTGGGTGAACATCGGGGCGAGGCCGAACGACTCGAGGCCGACATAGCACGAGCGCACGACCGAGACGCACCCGCCGCCAATCAGCCAATCGGCGTCGATGCCGTGGGTGAAGCCCAGCAGGGTGAGGCGTTGCGGGCGGCGCGGGCGCATCAACACGGCGCGGCAAAAGGCGGTCGGGCGGCGGTAGAGGGTCATGCCGCCCAGCGCCACGGTCATGCCGTCGGTGAGGAGGTCGGCGGCCTCGGCCAGCGTCAAGTGGGTGGTCATAGTCGCCCCTAGCGGTGATGGGTGGTTTCGCGGTAGATTGTGGTGCGTGCGCCCAATGGCGCAAGCGTCCTAGCCTATCGTGGAGGCGTATGCGCGTCACTGTCGGCCTCGCCCAACTATACCCCAAATTGGGCGACGTACAGGCCAACCTCGCTAAACATCTCGCGTTCATCGACGACGCGGTGGCTCGCGGTGTCGAGTTGCTGGTCTTCCCCGAGTTGTCGCTGACCGGTTACCAAGTCCAAGACCTCGTGCCAGAGGTCGCCATCCGCGCCGATGAGTCTGACCCCGTGTTTGGGGCGTTGCTGGCGCAGAGCCAGCGGCTCGACCTCGTGGTCGGGTTCGTCCAACGCGACACGCGCAACCGCTATTACATCGCCTCGGCCTACCTGAGCGGCGGGCAATGCCTGCACGTCCACCGCAAGATTTACCTGCCGACCTACGCGATGTTCGACGAGGCGCGTTATTTCGACGCGGGTGAGACGGCACGCGCCTTCGACACGCGCTTCGGGCGGGTCGGGTTGCTGATTTGCGAGGATTTTTGGCACATGAGCCCGGCCTATCTGCTGTGGCAAGACGGCGCGGACATCCTGATTTTCCATAGCGCCAGCCCGTCACGCGGCCTCGACCAAGCCGACCGCTTGGGCAGCTCGCGCTGGGTCGAGTTGGTCAACCAAGCCTACGGCAGCATGTTCACCAATTACGTGCTGCACTGCAACCGCGTGGGCTACGAGGACGGCAAGAACTTCTGGGGCGGCTCGTCGGTGGTAGACCCGAACGGCGAGTTCGTCACGCATGGGCACTACTTCGACGAGATGCTGATTACCGCCAGCATCGACACCAACCAAATCACGCGCACGCGGGCGCGCTTGCCGTTGCTGCGCGATGAGCAACCGCATATGGTGCTGCGTGAACTGACCCGCATTTTGTCCAAACCGACCAACGAAAAGGAATGACCCCACCATGCCCAAGACCATCGTCCACACCGACAGCGCCCCGCCCGCGGCGGGCCCGTACTCGCAGGCGGTCATCGCCAACGGGTTCGTGTTTACCGCCGGTCAGCTCGGCCTCGACCCCGCCACCCGCCAGTTCGTGGCCGGTGGGGTGAGTGAGCAGACCCGCCAAGCCCTCGCCAACCTGCGCGCCGTGCTCGAGGCGGCAGGCACCGGTTTTGAGCACGTGGTGAAGGCGGTGGTGTTCTTGAAGGACATGAACGACTTCGCGGCGATGAACGCGGTCTATGCCGAAATCGTCGGCCTCGAGAACGCACCGGCGCGCTCGACTGTGCAAGTTGCCAGATTACCGTTGGATGGTTTGGTAGAAATCGAGTTCGTGGCGCTGATTCCCTGACGCCCTGAGCCGAGGGATTTGGTATACTGCACCCGTCATGTCCACATTCGGGACTGTTGGAGGACTCCGCACCATGGCATACGCCGCACCCACCTACACCATCGACAAGATTACCGAAGCGCTCGGCAGTGAGGCCGACCACCTGCTGAACCACACCAGCACCAGCATCAGCCGCGACCGGCTGTACCTGCCCAGCCCGTCGTTCGTCAGCGATGTCTACACCCAGACCGACCGCTCCCCGCAAGTCCTGCGCTCGTTGGCGCAGATGTTCAACAGCGGGCGCTTGGCCGGTACCGGCTACTTGTCGATTTTGCCGGTCGATCAGGGCATCGAGCACTCGGCGGGCGCGTCGTTCGCCAAGAACCCCGACTATTTCGACCCGGCCAAAATCGTCGAATTGGCCATCGAGGGCGGGTGCAACGCCGTGGCCTCGACCTTCGGCGTGCTGTCGGCGGTGGCGCGCAAGTATGCCCACCGCATCCCGTTCATGGTCAAGATTAACCACAACGAATTGCTGACCTACCCGAACAAGTTCGACCAAATCATGTTCGGCACCATCCGCGAGGCGTGGAACATGGGCGCGGTGGCCGTCGGCGCGACGGTCTATTTCGGCTCTGCCGAGAGCGCCCGCCAAATCGTCGAGGTCGCCCAAGCCTTCGCCTATGCCCACGAATTGGGCTTGGCGACCGTGCTGTGGTGCTACACCCGCAACAACGCCTTCAAGGTGGGCGGCAAGAACTACGAGACCGCCGCAGACCTGACCGGCCAAGCCAACCACCTCGGCGTGACGATTAAGGCCGACATCGTCAAGCAGAAGCTGCCCGACGTGAACGGCGGCTTCAGCGCGCTGAACACCGGCGACTCGTCGTATGGCAAGCTCGATAAGCGCATGTACACCGACCTCGCCACCGACCACCCGATCGACCTGACCCGCTACCAAATCGCCAATGGTTACATGGGGCGCGCTGGCCTGATTAGCTCGGGCGGCGCCAGCGGTGCCAATGACTTCGCCGACGCGGTCAAGACCGCCGTCATCAACAAGCGTGCGCATCAACAAGCGTGCGGGCGGCACCGGCTTGATTTCGGGGCGCAAGGCCTTCCAACGCCCGATGGCCGAGGGCGCGGCGCTGTTGCAAGCCATCCAAGACGTGTATTTGTGCGAGGAAGTGACCATCGCCTAAGCGCGCTGGCCGACCCGACCACCCAAACCGCCCCCATCACAGTGATGGGGGCGGTTTTTTGTCGCGTGGGGCACGCTTGGGCGTCAGCGCCCCCAGCTGACCGGCGTCACGGCGTCGGCGGACGAGATTTCGACCACGACGAGATTTCGACCACGCTACCGCCCAGCTCACCGACGTAGATGCGCCCGCCGGAGGTGCTACGCACCCACACCGCATCGCGGTCGGCGTTCCATTGCACCACATCGGGGCGTGCCGTGCCCAGCTCTGGCGTGATTTGTACGCCGTTTTGGTCGTAGATGTACATCGAGCCGAACGCGCTACCTTGCCGCCCGATGGCGACCAGCCGCCCGTCGAGGGCTTGGGTGGCGTGCATCAAAATCAGGTTGCCTTGCAGCGCGGCAGGGGTAGCGAGGTAATCGGTGCAGGTGTCGGGGATGACGGTGCCGAAGCTCATCTGGTTGTTGGCGTCACGCCCGCTGACGACCACGCGCATCCCGTCCAACGTCCAGTTGCTGTACTCGTAGGCGCAGACCGGCGGGCGGAAGTTGGGGTCGGAGGTGCGGCTGAGCACCACGAAGCCCTCGCGCCCGCTGTCTTCCAGCATCAGGCGGGCAATTAGGCGCTGGTTGTCGGGGCTCCAGCCGATGCTGGTGGCGTACCAGTTGGCGGGCGCGCCGTTGGCCGTGACGAAGTTGACACAGTTGGGGGTACCGGCGCGGCAGTTGCGGAGCACTTGGTTGATTCCGGCGTTGAGCGTCCAGACCCACACGCCCTCGTTGGCGTCGCGGCGGGCGGGGTTGTCGATGATGACGGCGACGCTGTTACCGTCGGGGCTCCACGCCACGCTGGTGGCCAGCTTGTCGTTGGTCTCGCGGCTCGAGGCACCGAACGAGGTGAACGGGGCGGGCAAGCCGGAGCGTGCGCCGTTTTGGACGACCGTCAGGGTGCCGAACCCGTCGATGAAGGCGAAATCATTGGGGTCTACCGGGCTGGCGGCGAAGAAGACCGCGCCCGCGCCCCCGGGGGCGGCGTACAGGGTGTCGGTGGCGCTGCTGGCGAGGCGGCGCGGGATATTGGGGTTGGGCGCGGGGTCGAACGGGGCGACGGCAAACGATGGTGTGGGCGATGGTTGCGGGGTGATGGTCGCAGGCGGCAGGGTGGGGGTGGCGGTGGCCGCCTCGGTTGGGGTGGGGGGGACGGGCGTTTGGGTCGGTGGTTGATTGGACAGGTTACAGGCCGTCAGGGTGAGCGCCAACAGCGCGACCAGCGCGGCACGCACCAGCTTGGGGTTCAATCGGGACATCGGGACTCCTTCAACAGTCGATAAGCACACATACGCGAGGGGTG
>JALONY010000010.1 GCA_025454715.1 Anaerolineae bacterium | reverse complement strand
ACCTTGTAGCAGGTCTCCATGTCGCTGAGGATGGCGTTGTAGAGGATGTTGGTGGACAGCGTCAGGATTTTGTTGGCGACCATGTTCCAGAAGTTCATCGCCTTGCGCGGGCCGCCCAAGAAGCGTGAGCCGTAGACCACGGTGGCGATGCCCTCCTGAATCGGGCGCAGCAACAGCGGGTACTCGCGGGGATCGTACTCGAAGTCGGCGTCCTGAATCAGGATGATGTCGCCGGTGGCTTGCTTGAAGCCAGTGACCAGTGCCGCGCCTTTGCCTTGGTTGCGCTCGTGGTAGACGATGCGGACGCCGTCCAGTTGCTCGGCCTCGAGGCGGGCGAGTACCTCGCGGGTGCCATCGGTCGATCCGTCATCGACGATGAGGATTTCTTTGGCGAGGCCGACGGCCATCACGCGCTTGAGCACCGGCTCGATGCTGTTCACCTCGTTGTAGCACGGGATGACCACCGTCAAAGTCAGTGGGGGGGTAGAAGTATTGGGTAACGCGGTCGTCATAGGATTCATGAGCTCCGAAGGCGAGATAAGCAGAGGATGTGACCCTTAAAAGTGCATTATAGCATAGCTCCGGCCAGCGCCCACGCCGGTAGGCGCGCCAACGTGTCGGCCAGCAGGCTGGCCGGGTAATCGGGGAAGGGGTGGGCGTGGCGGATGTCTTTGAAGGTCATCAGCAGGACGGCGGCGAACACGCCCAAGCCGCCCGTCAGGGCACCGAAACACGCCCATGCCCATGCCACATGCGCGCCGCGCAGCACCCGCCCCGCCGCGCCGCTGCCGGTGATGCCGTGGGCGAGGCCGACGCCCGCGCACAGCACGCCCAGCGCCAAAACCGGCCATACGCGGTCGTCCTCGAAGCTCGACCAGACCAAGACCGACACCCCACAGGCCATTATCGCCCAGCGGAGCGCCAAGCCGCGCCGCGGCACTTGCCACATCAGCGGGGCAAGACCGGCGGGCAATCGCAGTCTTCGGGGTGGGGGATGACGAGGTCGGCACCGAGGGTGAAGCCCAGCCCATCGAGGCAACGCTTGACCGCGCACACCGGCAGGCCGACCACGTTGGTATAGCACCCGTCGATGTGCGCGACCGGGTGGAAGCCCTCGTGCTGGATGGCGTAGCCACCCGCTTTGTCGCGCCAATCGTCGCTGGCGATGTAGGCGTGCATCTCGTCGTCGGTGTAATGGCGCATGGTCACGCGGGTTTGCACCAGCTCGGCTTGGTTGGCGGTGTTGACGCGCCCGCTCATGCGGCGCTCGAACGCCTCGACGTAGACCGCGGTGCATACCGTGTGCGTGACGCCACGCAAGGCGCGCAACGTATCGGCGGCCTCTTGGGGGGTGCGCGGCTTGCCGAGGATGTGCGACCCGTCGGGCGCAATCACGATCGTGTCGGCGGCAATCACGATGTCGTCGGTCTGGGTGATGTCGAGCTGGCCGGACAGCAAGCGCGCCAGCCCACCGGCGAACGCCTTTTCGGCGGCCATACGCTGCACGTAGGCCAAGGGTGCCTCGCCATCGCGTTGCGCCTCGTCGATGTCTGGGCTGAACACCGCGAAATCCGGCCAAACCGAGCGGAGCAGGATGCGGCGGCGGGGGGAGCTGGAGGCGAGAATCACACGCGGTTCCTTTTGGCGTTGGGTGGTGGGGCGCGGCGACGGGCGCACCCAGTACAGGAGGTGCGCCCGTCGGGGGTTAGGCGTCGGTCGGGTTAGGGGCAGCCCGCACGGCGCAAGCGATAGGCGGTGCCGAGGAAGGTGTTGTTGCCCTCGTTCTCCTCGGCGATGTTGTTGTTGCTATCGACGACCGCCACGATGCGGTGGTCTTCGGCAGGGAAGCTGTTCACGATCATCGGGATGACGACCACGAAGTTTTGGCCGGGTGCCAGCGCGGGGAAGCTGCCGGTGCCGGTGGTGGTGCGCGTGCCGCTGGCGATGTGCTCATCGTAGATGAACAGCGTGCCCCCGCCCGAGAAGGTGGCGCTACCGACGTTGCTGACGTTGACCTGCACTTGGAAGGCCTCGTTGCAGCGCGGCTCGGCGGGCACCAGCCCGATGCCGTTGGCGACCGCGTCACCGGTCGAGGGCGGGCGGGTGGGGGTAGGGGTGGCGGGCGGCGGCGGCGGCTGGATGCGCTGCAAACCGGCCACGTTGCCGGCTACCGTCACGATGGACGGGGCGATGAAGCCGCGCCGCCCGTTGCTCAGCTCGATGTAGTACCAGCCGGAGCCGCTGGCGCTGATGCCCAGCAAGCGCGCTTGCTCGCCCGCCAGCAACGGCGTGCCGACGGTCGGGTAGCTGGTGCTGTCGCCCACGCGCACGTTGGCGTCGGTGTTGGCCGTCACGGTCGGGTCACCGGTCGGGCTGGGGGTGGCTTGCAAGGTCGGGCGGCTGATGATGACACCGCCCGCGGTGGGGGTGCCGCCAATCACGATGACGCTACCACCGGCTGGGGTGATGGTGTGGGTCGGGGTGGCTTGGATGGCCTCGACCAAGAACGGCGGCGGGGTGTTCTCGACCCGCAACGGCGAGACCACGAAATCGGTCGCCCCTTGGCGGCTGACGTTGGCGCGCAGGCGGATTTCGTACAGCCCGTCCTCCAAGACGGTGGTGTCCCACACCAGCAGCACATCGTCGATCTTCACGCCGGTTTGCGCCAAGCTGGCCGGTGCGAACGGCTCATCTTCGCTGGCGGGGCGCAAGGTGCTGGCGTCGAGAGCGCGCACCTCGAGGAAGTAGTTGGAGAGGTTGGGCAAGTTGACCGTGCCGCGCACCTCGACCTGCCCGCGCACGACATAAACCGCGGGCGGAAAGCTGATGACGACGTTGGGGTTGGTATTGGGCGCGGACTGTGCACTGGTGGCCTGTGGCTGGTGTGCCAGCACCATGCTGACTAACAATACGCCGAGCGTGAGCGCTAAACTTGCCCAGCGGCGGGGGGTTCGTGTCATGGCATCCTCCAAAAGGGGGTAAAAACGACGGTTGTTTCGTTGCGTATGATAGCACGGCTTGCCGAGCGCTGGGGCGTTGCGCGGCCTACGCCCGTCCGGCGCGTGTCAGGTGATGCTGGGTGGCACGCAACGACATCCACGACACCCCCGCCGCGGTCACGATGGGCAGGACGCCATCGACCATCACCCGCCAGAATGGGTCGTACCACAGCAGGCGCGGCAGGTTGACCAACACGAAATAAATCACCATCAGGCCGATGCTGCTGGCTTGGGCGGCACCACGCCCGAGGGTTTGCGCGCCGATGGCTTGGCTGAGGCTGGCGACCATGAACACATCGACCGGCAGGCGCACCAGCGTGAGCAACAGCATGATGACGCTGACGAACTGGGCGGTTCCTGTGAAGCTTTCGAGTGGGAACTGGTTGGCGTACAGGATGAACAGCACCGGCATTTGCGTCAGGCTGGCGGCGGTCAGGATGAGCGAGAACGGCTCGGACTGCTTCCATAAGGCGGCGGCCAGCTTGCTCAGCAGCAGCTCACGCAGGGCAATCGGGGTGGTGCGGAGCAAATCGAGGGTGTGGTTTTCGACCTCGTCGGTCATCGCCCGCGAGGCGTCGTTGGCGATGTCGTAGATGACCCGCGCAAAGCCGTATAAGGCCACCGGCAACACGGCAAACGACACCAACACCATCGGCACCAGCAGGGTGATGAGGAACGGCACCGCCAGCGTGGCCAAAATCACGATGGCCTGCACCCCAAACGCCTTGACCGGCAACTCGAGCTGCGGCGGCATGATGCGCCAATACATCCCCAGCTCACGCTTGACGACCGGATGTGAGCGGCGCGCCCACGCGGGCAGGTTCTGGTCGAGCTGGTAGATGTCGTTGACGAACACCTTGCGGATTCGTTCGGCGGAGGGGTGTGACGAGGCGGACATCAGCGCGTCACTGCCCGCCGCGCACGCGGGCGACGAAGAACCCGCCGACCATCAGCGCCAGCCCACCGACCCCGATCGAGACCAAGCAGCTCAAGCCGGAGAGGTCGCGATAGCCGGTAATCCAGAAAATCAGCGTCAGGGTGCTGCCGATGAAAAAGATGAACAGGACGATGCGCGCCATCATCGCGGCGACGATGCGAGAGTTTGTCATGTTGCGTTTATGCCTTTTGCGTCCGAACCCAGAGCACCTTGAACTTGCGCTTCCACATCGGCAGGTTAACCGTGTCGGTGCGGAGCGAGGCGATTTCCATCTCGCCGACCTCGCCGTCGGTGGTGACGTGCTCTTGCACCTTCATGCCCAGCGGGTACCCGGCGTAAATGGCGGCAATCATGCCCAGCAGGGCGCGATGCAGGTTGCGCGGGTTGGCGCGCCGCCCGCCCAAGAAAATCCACCCGACCAGCGTGGCCAAGACGCCGGTGGTGACGAGGTTGGTGCCACAATCGGGGTGGATGGCCAGTTGTTTCTTGCCACCCTTGAGGGCTTCGAGGGCTTCTTGGGCGGCTTGCTCGCCTTGTTCGGCGGTGCCGTTGTGCAGCAACACGAACCCGAACGGGCTACTGACGCCCGAGACGCGCAACGCCCGCACCTTGCGCGCCAAGACGTGCGCGGTGGCGTGCTCGAAAGCGTGATTGCGGCGGGTCTTGCGGATGACCGCCACGCGGTTGATGAGGTTGGAAAAAGGGGTGCTCATTTGCCGTCGTCCTCGCCACGTTTGCCGCGCAAGCGGTTGGCCAATGTGTTGCCCAAGAACATGCCCATGATGCTGGGGGCTTCGGGCGGTTTGGCGTCGCTGGCGTCGAACTTCCAGTGAAAGCGCTTGTTGTACCACGCCTCGTAGGTCTCGGCGGCGGCGGTGGTGGCGGCTTCGAGGGCGTCGCGGTCGTCGCTGGCCAGCGCGGTGCGGAGCTGGCGCAAGGCGTTGAGGACGCCGTCGATGGCCGTGACCAGCGCTTGGCGGTCATCGCGCAGGGCGGACACGAAATCGTCGGGGTGGGTGTCGAACATGGCGTGGGTCAGGGCGCCGAAACTCGGGTTGGTGGCGCGCTGCACGTCGCCCCAGCCGGTGGCACCGCTGACGCTGAGGTAATAGGCGAGGCCGAGCAGGTTGGGCAACAACTCGGTGGCCGCGAGGGTGGCATCATGCTCCGCGGGGTCGATGAACTGCGTGCGCGCCCCGACGATGGACGCGAAATCTTGGCCGAGTTCGATGGCTTCGGGGATGCAGGTCACGCCCGGCATCAGCAACACGGTGCCGTTTTGGAACAAATCGGCGCTGGCCTTGTCGGGCGCGTCCAGCGGTTCGAACAAGTGCACCGGGTTGAGCAAGGGGGTGGCACCGACGACGTGCGCGTCCTTGCCGAGGTGCTTGGCCGCCCACTTGAGCGGGCCGACCTTGAGCGGCGAAAAATCGAGCACGACCACGCCCGGGCGCAGGTCGCGGGCGATCATCTGGTAGGCGGCCTCGACCTCGGCATAGGGCAAGGCCATCACCACGATATCGCGCCCGCGCACCGCCTCGTGAATCTGGCTGGCGGTCTGGTCGATGGCGCTCAGCTTTTGGGCGGTCTTGACGTGCTCGCTGCGCCCGCTGTAGCCGGTAATCTTGAATTGGTTTTTGGTGTTGGGGCGCTGGTTGTGCGCCTTGAGGGCGAGGCCGACGGATGTGCCGATGCGGCTCAAGCCCAAGATGGCCACGGCGACTTCGGGCATGTGGCGTCCTCCCTCGGGGTGTTGTGTGCAGAGGGGGAGGGCAGACTCGCGCCCTCCCCCTCGTTTGGGCGTGCGGGGTTACTTCAGGGTGGCGGTCAGGGTCATCGGCACCGCCGACAACGCCTTGGAGATGATGCAGCCGGTCTTGGTGGCCTCGGCCATCTCTTGGAACTTGGCGGGGTCGATGCCCGGGACTTCGGCCACGGTCTCGAGGTCGATTTGGCTGATGCTGAAACCGGCGTCACCCTTGGTCAGGTGGACTTTGGCGGTGGTCACCACCGAGGTGGCCGGGGTGCCCGCCCGCTCCAGCGCGGCGTTGAGCGCCATCGAATAGCATCCGGCGTGCGCGGCGGCCATCAATTCTTCGGGGTTGGTGTCGGTGCTGCCCTCGAAACGGCTGACGAAATTGTAGCCGAGGTGCTGCGCGCCGAAATCGAGCGCGCCAGTCCCTTCTTTCAGCGTCCCAGTCCAAGTGGCGGTAGCGGTACGGACGGCCATAGGGGGTGAACTCCTTGTTTTTGGGGTGGTGTGGGCAAGAAAAACAATGCGACTTTCACGCCGATTATACCCGATGGGGTGGGGGGGTGCGCTATAGCGGCGCGTTAGCATCGTGTTGGATTGTTACGTCCGCAAGCGCAGAACCAGAGCGGCGGGCGCAACGCGCTGCGCTCCTACACGACGTGCGGGGTGGCGAAGGGCGCAGAACCAGAACGAAATGCGGTCATCGGGTTACGTCCGCAAGTACGACGCGCCGTTGACATCCAGCACCGCGCCGGTCATGAACTTGGCCTTGTCGCTGGCGGCGAAACACACCGCGTAGGCCACATCGTCCACGCTGGCCACCCGCCCGAACGGGCTTTGGTTGCGGATGCCGTCACCGGCGGGGCTGGCGAGGTGCTCGGCGGCCATGTCGGTCTCGACCCAGCCCGGGGCGACCGTGATGACGTGGATGTTTTGTGGGGCGAGGGCGACCGCCAGCGATTGCCCCATGCTGTTCATACCGGCTTTGCTGGCGCCATAGGCGGGGCCGAGCGGCTCACCGCGGAACGCCCCACGCGACGACACGTTGACCACCGCGCCGCCGCCCCGCGCCAGCATGTGCGGCACGGCGCAAAACAATGCGTTGGCCGCGCCCAGCAGGTTGGTCTTGAGGATGGCTTCCCACTGCGCCAGCCAGTCGGCGTAATCGGTCTGGAGGATGGGGTGCTCGGTGTAGATTCCGGCGTTGTTGACCAAAATATCGAGTCCGCCCAGCCCTGCCGCGGCCTCGCTGACCATGCGTTGTACCTGCGCGGGGTCGGCGAGGTCGGCTTGGACGACCACATGCCCCGTCCCGTCCAAGCTGGCGAGCGTGGTTTGCGCGCCCGCCGCGTCACGCACGTAATGCACGGCCACCCGCGCCCCACCCGCCGCCAAGCGTTGCGCCACCCCGCGCCCGATGCCGCGTGACGCGCCGGTGACCAATGCCAACTTGCCTGTGAACTCCATGACGCTTGCCCTCTCGTAAACTGCCTACTGCCCAATGTGAGCGATGATGTTATCCTATTTGGCGTACAATGAAACCAACCAACCCACGTTTTCGAAGGTCTTGGGGTGGGTTGTGTCTGATAGGGGGATACCGATGCGGCTACGAACGATACTAATCCTTGCCTTATGCGTGTTCGTGACGAGCGTGGGCGCGGTGGCGCAAGATGCGCCCGTCCCGCCTCTGCGCCTGACCGATGTCAGCCCATTGGGGGAATGGCCGGAGGGTCAACCGGCTACCCTCATCTTCGACCGCCCGCTGGAGTGCGCCGCCCTGACCACCAGCGTGACGGTCGTGCAGCCCGCCGGTGCCACCGGCACGGTGGCGTGTGATGGCGACCGCTTGCTGTTTAGCCTGACCAGCCCGTTGGAGCGCGGTGCGCTCTACCGCTTGCTGGTCGATGGGGCGCGTGGCGCGGATGGCGCGGTGCAAGAAGCGCCGGTCGCCGTCGAGTTGCTGGCGCAATCGTCGTTATTGGTGACCTCGTTCACCCCGTCCGACGGGCGCGACGACGTGCCGACCGACAGCCCGATTACAGTGGTGTTCAACCGTCCGGTGGTGCCGCTCCGCACGCTGGACGACCAAGCCGACCTGCCGAACCCGCTGGCGTTCAACCTGCCGGTGGCGGGCAGCGGCGTCTGGATAAACACCTCGACCTATCAATTTACCCCCGAGGGGGGCTTGCCCGGCAGCCAGACGGTCATCGTGACCATCGACGGCCTGAGCGCCCAAGACGGTGCGACATTGGCCGAGCCGTTCGTTGCCAGCTTCTTGACCGTGCCGCCGGTGGTGATTGAGACCTACCCCGCGCCCGATGCGGTGATTGGCCTCGACGACGCGATACAAGTGCGCTTCAATCAGCCGATGGATCAGGCCTCGACCGAGGCGGCCTTTTACGTCCAGACCGAGGGCGGCCAAGCCGTGGCTGGCACGGTGACATGGGCAGAGGACGGCATGGGCTTCGGCTTCCAGCCCGCCCAGCGCTTGCCGTTGGACGGGGTGTTCGTGTTTGGCTTTTTGGCCGATAGCGCCCGTGCTTTGGGCAGCGAGGCCACCCTGTCCGAGCAGTCGTATAGCTTCTTGAGCGCGCCCGCACCGGCCATCATCAACACGTACCCGCTGGATGGCGCGACCGATGTCCCGCCTTATGCTGGGTTTACCCTGACGTTCAACACGGCCATCGACCCCGAGACGGTGCTGCAACGCCTGAGCATCGAGCCCGCCCCAGAGGCCGAGGTCAGCGGCTTTTTCTATGAGTACAACAACGAGTACACGGTCTCGTTCGGCCTCGAACCGCAGACCGACTACACGATTACCGTGGCCACCGGCATTGCGGACGTGTACGGCAACACCATCGACAGCCCGCTGAGCTTCAGCTTCCGCACCGGCTCACTCTCCCCCGAGCTGTCGTTGAACGTGCCGGGTGGCGAGGTCGGGATTTATGACGCGGCACGCGCCGCTACCGAACTGTTCGTGACCTACCTCAACGTCGAGCGGGTCGATTTGGAGCTGAGCCGCGTCGATTTCGACGCGCTGGTACAACGCTTGCTGGGCAGTGATTATTACAACCTCAGCGATTACTTCCAGCCGACGGCGGGCGAGGTCTTGCGCCAATGGTCGGTCGAGACCCCCATCCGCGAGTCGCGGGTGTTGGAGTTGGTGAACGTAGGCGAGCGCCCCGACGCAGGTGAGGTCATCACGCCCAACGGCTTGGTCAATTGCCCAGACGCCCTGCCCAGCCGCACCAAGCCCAACGACCGCGTGACGGTCACGGTCGAGCCCGACCCGTTGCGCGTCCGCAGTGCGCCGCAGACCGGCGAAATCGTCGATTTGCTGTATAAGGGCTATGCCATGCGGGTGGTGGCGGGGCCAGAGTGCCGCGAGGGCATCGCGTGGTGGCAAGTGGAGCTGCGTGAGGGCAATACCGGCTGGGTGGCCGAGGGCGTCGGTGACGAGTATTTCTTCGAGGTCACGCTGTCGGCCAATATCGCGCCGGTGGTGGTGCCCCCAGACGCGCTGACCGGTGGTGCCCTGCCCGCCGGTGCCTATTTGTTGCGCGCCTCCGCGCCCGAGTTTGCCCTGAGCGCCCCGCAACAACACATCATGGTGGTGGCCAATACCGCGCTGGTGATGAAACACGGCACCGAGGCGGCCATGGTCTGGGCGACCGACCTGCATACCGGCCTGCCGTTGCCAAACCTGCCGTTGCGCTTGGCTTACCCGTATACCGAGGCCGGTGATTTGTTCTTCATCGACGGCCTGACCGACGCCAACGGCGTGGCGTTCTTCAGCTATGGCCGCCGCCCCGACCTGTACACCCCGATGGCCGCCTTCGTCCGCACGCCCGACCGGCTCGGGCTGGTGGTGACGCGCTGGGAAGAGGGGTTGTCTACCTTTAACTTCGACGTGACGGTGGACAGCTACCCGCGCAAGTACAACGTCTATCTGTACACCGACCGCGGGGTGTACCGCCCCGGGCAGACGGTGTATTACCGCGGCATCGTCCGCATCGACAGCGACAACGACTACCTGCCGCCCGACCTGACCGAGGTGCCGGTGCAAGTGACCAACGCCTCGGGCGAGGTCATCCGGGACGAGGTGTTGCCGCTCAGCCGCTATGGGACGTTCACCGGCTCGGTCACGTTGGACGCCGCCGCCGAATTGGGCTATTACCGGATGGTGGTGAACTTGCCGATACCCACCGCCTTGGGCTTCGAGGGGGGGAGCCTCGGCTTCGACGTTGCGGCCTACCGCGTGCCCGAGTTCGAGGTGGTGGTCGAGGCTCCCGACGAGGTGTTGCGCGGTGACGCGGCGCAAGTCGGGGTGCAAACCCGCTACTTCTTCGGTGGGGCGGTCAGCAATGCCGAGGTCAATGCCAACTACACCGCCCGCCCGTACTTCTTCGCCTATCAAGGGGCGGGGCGCTATTCGTTCAACGATTACGACTATGACTTGCCGACCTACATCCGAGATGTGTATGGGTCGAGCACCGAGATGACCGACGCGCAAGGCGCGTTGACCTTGGACATCCCAACCACCGATGTGGCGACGGAAGCCGACTCGCGCAATGCCCTGCCCAGCGGCAGCCTGATTTACACGGTCGAGGCCAGCGTGACCGATGAAAGCGGCCAGTTCATCGCCAACCGCGATACGTTCATCGCGCACGCGGCGGACGTGTACGTCGGGGTCGCCCCGCGGGAGTTCCTCGCTGCCGAGGGCATCGAGACGGTGATGGACGTGGTCACGGTCGATTGGGACAGCCAAGCCGTGGCCGACCAGCGCGTGAGCTATACGGTGGTCGAGCGGCGCTGGAACAGCACCCAAGAACTCGATCCCTATAGCGGCGATTTGGTGTGGCGCAGTGTGGTCGAGGAAATCCCGTTGACCGAGGGCGCGGTCACGACCGACGCGGACGGCAAGGCCAGCTTCGGGTTTACCCCGCCCAGCGGCGGCGTGTACAAAATCACCACCCGTGTGACGGATGCGGGCGGGCGCGAGGCGGTCTCGTCGGCCTATGTGTGGGCGAGTGGCGCGGGCTATGTGCCGTGGCGCATCGCCAACAGCACCCAAATCGACTTGATTGCCGATAAGCCGACCTATCAGGTCGGCGATACCGCCGAAATCTTGATTACCTCGCCGTTCGCGGGGCGCACCGAGGCGCTGGTGACGGTCGAGCGGTCGGGCATCATCGACTTCGAGCGCATCACGCTGGAGGGCAACTCGTATGTCTACCGCTTGCCCATCACCGAGGATTACGCCCCGACCGTGTACCTCGGTGTGATGCTGATTAAGGGCGTGGACGAGACCAACCCCGTGACCGACCACCGCATGGGCTTGATTGCCTTGCCGGTCGATAACGGGCTGTTCGAGCTGGATATCGACATCGAGGCCGACAAGGTGCAGGCGGGCCCGCAAGAGACCGTCACGTACACCGTCAACGTGCGCAATGCCAACGGCCAGCCGGTACAAGCCGAGCTGGGCGTCGGCCTGACCGACCTCGCCGTGTTGTCGGTGCGCCCGCCCGAGAGCTTGCCGATGCTGGAGCATTATTATGCGAGTGAGCGCATCGGCTTGCTGACGGCGGGCACCCTGACGCTCAACACCGACCTCATCACCCAGTTCACCCGCGATGTGGTGAAGGGCGGCGGCGGTGGCGGTGGTGGGGGCTTCGGCATCCTCGACCTGCGCGAGGAGTTCGTCGATACGCCGCTGTGGCTGGGGCAGGTCGAGACCGACGCCAACGGCAAGGTCATCTTCAGCGCCAGCTTGCCCGATAACCTGACGACGTGGCGCTTGGACGTGCGCGGCCTGACGGCGGGCGACGGCGCGCCGATGCTGGTCGGGCAGGCCACCAGCGACCTCGTGGCGACCAAGCCGTTGCTCATCCGACCGGTGACGCCGCGCTTCTTCGTCGCTGGGGATGCCGCGGTGTTGGGCGCGGTGGTCAACAACAACACCGATGCCGACATCGAGGCGGTGGTGACGCTCAACCAAAACGGCCTGACCCTGACGGGCGAGGCCGCCCAGACCGTGACCATCCCCGCCCGTGGGCGCACTCGCGTCGATTGGCCGGTGGTGGTGGACGTGGCCGAGGCGGTCGAGCTGGCCTTCAGCGTCGAGGGCGGCGGCTTCAGCGACGCCACCCGCCCGATGGTCGGGTTGGGTGACCAGCGCTTGTTGCCGGTCTACCAATTCGAGGTGCAAGAGTTCGTCGGGACGGGCGGGGTGCTGCGCGAGGCGGCCACCCGTGTCGAGACCGTCAGCCTGCCGCGCAATGTGCCCATCACCCGCGGTGACCTGACGGTGCGGGTCGAGCCGTCGTTGGCGGCCTCGACTGCCGAGGGCGTGCGCGCCTTCGAGAATTATCTGTGCGCCTGCCTCGAGACGACGGCCAGCCGTGCGCTGGCCAACCTCGCGGCGGTGCGCGTGTTGCGTGCGGTGGGCGCGCCTGACGAGCAGTATGCGCCCTATGACGACGCGGTGAACCTCGCCCTCCAGCGCTTCGCGGCCTTGCAAAAGCCGGATGGCGGCTGGGGGTGGTTCGCCTCGATGGAAAGCGACTCGCAGACCAGCGCGTGGGTGCTTTTGGCGATGGTCGGGGCGCGTGAGGCCGGTTTCTCGGTCGATGCAGGTGTGTTCGACCTCGGGGCGGCTTACTTGCTCAACAGCTTGCGCGTGACGCAAGACTCGCCGCTGTGGGAGATGGACAGGGCTGCGTTGACGGCCTATGCGTTGGCGCGGGCGGGCTATGCCGACCGCATCGGTGCGACGCTGAGCAACGTCCCTGATGCTGGCGATGTCGGCGTCGAACCCCAGCGACCCGCGCATCGGCACCCTGCGCGATACGCTGGTCTCACAAGCGTTCATCACCGCCAACGGCGTGCAATGGGTCGAGCCCGAGCGTGACGTGTTCGGCTGGGGCAGTGATACGCGCACCACGGCCATCGTGCTCAAGGCACTGCTGACCGAGAACCCGCTTCAGCCGCTCTTGCCCAACGCGGTGCGCTGGCTGATGGTGGCGCGGCAGGGGGGGGGCTGGGAGACCGCCCAAGAGAGCGCGTGGGCGCTCGATGCGCTGGCCGATTGGCTGGTGGCGACCAATGAGGCCAACCCCGCCTATGACCTGCGGGTGGTGCTGGGCGATGCGGTGCTGGACTCCGCGACGGTCACACCTGCCGATGCCTTGACGGCGCGCACGGTCGTCGTGCCGGTCGGTGAGCTGCGCGCCGACGCCCCCAACGCCCTGACCCTCGAGCGTGGGGCGGGCACGGGCGCGCTGTACTACACCGCCTACCTGCGCCCGTTCATCCCGGTCTCGGCGGTTGCGCCCGCCAGCCGCGGCTTCACCGTCAACCGTGAGTATCGCCTTGCCGACGTGCCGGACGCATCGGCCATCACCAGCGCGCAGGTCGGTGACCTCATCGAGGTCACGTTGACCGTGACGGTGGCCAACCCCGCCTATTACGTGCTCATCACCGACCCCGTGCCCGCCGGTACCGAGCCGGTCGATACGCGCCTCGCCACCAGCACGCAACTGGGCACCGAGCCGCGCTTCGAGAGCGATGTCGATGCGTTCGGGTATTTCGGGTGGTGGGTCGATGAGCAATTCCGCGATGAGAAAATCGTGCTGAGCGCCAACTATCTGGCGCCCGGGACGTACCAATACCGCTACTTCGTGCGCGCAGCGGTCGAGGGCACGTACAACGTGATTCCGGCCACCGCGCATGAGCTGTACTTCCCTGAGGTGTATGGGCGCAGTGCGGGCGCGTCGTTCAGCGTGACGGGCGAGGCCGAATAGCCGATGCGCTGGACGGTCTATCTCGTGTTGGGGTTGCTGCTGAGCGCGTGCGCTGGGCAGCAACCCGACCCCGTGGCGACCGGTGGCAGCACGCCGGTCGCCATCGTGCGCGCCTTGGTCACGGTCGAGTTGCCGCCGACTCTCAGCCGTGCGGAGCGCTTGGCCACCCGTCAGGCGCAACCAGTCACGCCAACGCCGCCCCCACCGACCCAAACCCCGACCCCGACGCCGTATGTCGGGGTGTTCTTGGGCGAGGCGGCCAGCGATATCACCGTGCCGCGCATCGTGCAGCCGACGCTCGACCCGCTCACCAACCCAAGCGTGTTGTGCGCGGTGCCCATCGACCCGACCTTCGGGACGGCGTGGCGGCAAAACCCGACCCTCGCCCGCCGGATTGGGTGCGCGCTACAAGAGCGCTTCGGGTTTGCCGCCGATGTGCAAGTCTTCGAGCGGGGGGTGATGTACCGCCGCCAAGAGACCGGCGAGGTGTGGGGCATCCGCCCAGAGGCCAACGCGGTCGGGCGGTTCTGGTTCGCCTCGCAACCGCCGTTGGTCTTGCCGTTCCCGCTCAACGTGCCGGAGGGCTTGCGCCCGCCGTCGGAGGTGTTTTTGCCGTTGTGGGTGTCCGACCCGCAAATCCAGCTCGGGCTGGGCTTCGGGCGCACCCCACAGCAAACCGCCGACCTGAACGTCCAGCGCGTGGAGGGGGGCACCTTCTTCCTCGATGTCACCATCGCGCAGGTGTTCGTCTTGCTCGATAACGGCGACGTGTACGGGCCGTTCTAATCCCGCAATGGGCGCAAGACCGCCCGCACCGGTGAGCCGCACGCCCCGTCCAGCTTGAGCGGGAGCGCCACCAACTCGTAATCGCCTTCGGGCACGCCGCCCAGTGCCAATGTCTCGAGGTTGGCCATCCCTGCGCGTGCCAGCGCGTGGTGCCCGGGGAGTTGCTTGTCGTTCAGGTCATCGAACGACGGTGAGTCGAGGCCGATTAAGACGCACCCTTGCGCGGCCAACTGCGCGATGAGCGCGGGGCTGGGGTAGGGGAACTCGGACGGCCATTGGTCATCGGGCAGGTCGCTGACGTGGCTTTTAATCAGCAGGCGCTCGACGCCATCGAGGGCACCGATGGCGAAATCCTCCGCGGTGAGCGAACCGGCGCGGCGCGCCACCTGCACCACCCGCGCCCGCCCGATGTAAGCGGTGAGCGGCATGGCGGCGGGGTGCGCGCCGTCGGCCTCGTAATGGTAGTAAGCATCGGCGTGGGTGCCGGTGTGGGCGCTCAGGGTCAGGGTGGTCAGGTTGACCGGCGCGCCGTCGCTGATGCGGGCGAGATGCTCCAGCGCGTAAGGGGTATCGCCCGGCCAGACCGCCAACGTCGGGCGGATGGTGCGCGTGATGTCGTAGACGGTCATACGCCCTCCAACGTCAGGTCGGCGCTGGTCGAGAAGATTTCGAGCGTCAGGAGTGGGGCTTCGGGGTCGGTCGCGGTCGTGACCGTCTCGTAGACCCCGCCGCCGAGGCTGACGAACGCGCTGGAATCGACGCGCTGCACCCGCCCGACCGTGCTGCGGAAGGTGATTCGCACGCGCACATCGGGGTCGGCGCGCAAGGTCAGGGCGCCGCTGCCCAGCTCGATGCGCCCGTTGGCCGTGCGCGATAAGCCCGCACCGTCGAAGCTAATCAGGTGTTGCCCGCTGCCCGATAACAGGCTGAGCTCGGCGAAATCGGCGTTGAGCAGGCCGGTGGCCGTCAGGTCGGTTTGGCCGGTGTTGAGGATGAGCCGACGGGCGGGTTGTGCCAGCGCTTGCCGAAAGCCGAGGTTGAGGCTACCGCCCTCGCTGGTGACCTCAAGCGCGGCCAATGCCAAGCCGCCCAGCTCCATGCGCGCCTCGGCACGCCCCGTATTGGTCGTCAGGCTGATGGGGGCGTCGGCACCCAGACGGATGTCCCATTGGTTTTGGCCGCCCGGGATACGCCCCGACCCGATACTGCCTTGTTGCACCACGATGCCGGTCTCGCTGGGCTGGACGGTCGGTCTCCAGCGCCCGATGTTGGTCGAGAGCGTGCCCGACACGCCGCTATCGCCTACGCCGACCGTCAAGCGCCCGGTATCCAGCAGCAAGGCGACGAGGGCGGG
>JALONY010000009.1 GCA_025454715.1 Anaerolineae bacterium | reverse complement strand
GACCCCAGCCACTCGCCTGAGCAACCTGCCCACCTATGTCTTTGCCGGCATCGGCGACCGCATTCGCGTCATGCAGCAGGCCGGTATCAAAGTCATCCGCCTCGACATCGGTAGCCCCGATGCACCGCCGCCCACCGACGTGGTCGATGCGTTGTACACCGCCGCATCAAAGGCTGGTACGCACGGTTACTCCGGTTACCGGGGTCTACCGGCCTTCCGCGAAGCCGTCGCACGCTACTACCAACGCCGGTTCGGCGTCACGCTCAACCCCAATACCGAGGTGCTCCCGCTGATTGGCAGCAAAGAGGGCATCGTCAACCTGTGTATGGGCTACTGCGATCGTGGCGATACCGCCCTCATCCCCGATGTCGGTTACCCCTCCTACATGCAGGGTGTCCGCCTGAGCGGGGCGCGCATCGAGTGGGTTCCCGTCGATGCAGAGCACAATTACGAGGTCGATTTCGCCGCCATCTCGCCCGACCAACGGCGCGACGCTAAGCTCATTTGGGTCAATTACCCCAATAACCCGACCGGTGCCGTCGTCGATTTGGCGTTTTACGAGCGCGCCGTGGCCTTCTGCCGCCAAAACGACATCTTGTTGGCCTCCGATAACCCGTATTGTGAAGTCACGTTCGATGGCTATGTCGCCCCCAGTGCCTTGCAAGTCGAGGGTGCCAAAGACGTTACGCTCGAGTTCATCTCACTGTCCAAGAGCCACAATATGGCCGGTTGGCGTCTGGGTGCCGCCGTCGGCTCTCAACACGCCGTCGAGACCTTGCTCAAGGTCAAGAGCAACATCGACAGCGGGCATTTCAACGCCATTTACTTGGCTGGCGCGCACGCGCTCGACAACACCCCACAAAGCTGGATTGATGCCCGCAACCAGACCTATCAGCGCCGCCGCGATAAGCTGATGGCTGTCCTACCCCAAATCGGCCTGACCGCCCAAACCCCTCAGGCTACCCTATACGTCTGGGCAAAGCCCACCCGTATCACCGCCAATCAATATGTCGAGGAAGCCTTGACCGAAGCGCACGTCTCACTTGCCCCGGGGGAAGCTTATGGCCCGGGTGGCACCGAGTACGTCCGCTTTAGCGTCGGCGTCACCGATGAAGAATTCGACCAAGCGCTCCATCAACTGACCACATGGTACACCGATAAATATGCCTGATTTCCATATCACTACCGAGGCCGAAAAAGAACAGGCCATCCTCGTCGCCGCCGAAGTCTCTGGCTCGCGCCCCCTCATGTCCATGCAAGACTCGTTGACCGAGCTGGCTTTGCTGGCCGATACCGCAGGCATCCAAGTGGTCGGCCAAGTGACGCAAAACGTCAAGAATATCAACCCATCGACCTATGTCGGGTCGGGCAAGCTCGAAGAAGTCAGCGAAAAACTGCTGGAGACCGGCGCCAAGGTCGTCATTTTCGATGACGAGCTATCGCCGCGCCACCAACGCGAGATCGAGAAGCGCGTCGGCCTCGAAATCAAGGTCATCGACCGTTCCGCGCTCATCCTCGACATCTTCGCGCAACACGCCCAGACCCGCGAGGGCGCCCTTCAAGTCGAGCTGGCGCAGTATCAATACCGCAAGCCGCGCCTCACTCGCCAATGGACGCACCTCGCCCGTCAAGGGGGCGGCAAAGGCTCCTCTTCAGGGGTTGGCTTGCGCGGCCCGGGCGAAACCCAGCTCGAGGTTGACCAACGCGAAATCGACCGCAAGATTGACAAGCTCAAGCGTGACCTCGAGGCGGTCAGGGCGCACCGCAGCCGCCAACGCACCCAACGTGCCCGCAGCGGAAACCCGATCGTCGCCCTCGTCGGCTACACCAATGCCGGTAAATCGACGCTCATCAACAGCCTGACCAACGCCGCAACCTACGTCGCAGACCAATTGTTTGCCACGCTCGACCCCACCACCCGTAAGCTCGACTTGCCCAGCGGGCGCCAAGCGGTCATCACCGATACCGTCGGCTTCATCCAAAAACTGCCCACCGCGCTCATCGCCGCCTTCCGCGCCACCCTCGAAGAGATTCTCGAGGCCGACATCTTGTTACACGTCGTCGATTTGTCGCACCCCAACGTCATCCAACACATCGAGGCGGTCGAAGACACCCTTGCCGAGCTGGACATCTCTCCTCATGTCCCCCGCGTGCTGGTCTGGAACAAATCGGATTTGTGGCAAGGCGATGAGTTGCCATTCGTCCCCGATCAACGGTATTATCTAGAGGCGGTCGTCATCTCGGCACACCAAAAACGGGGTATGGACAACTTGCTGGAGGCCATCGAGCGCGCCCTATCGCAAACCCAGCGTACCGTCACGTTGTTCGTGCCACATGCCCGCGGCGAGGTCATCTCGTCCATCTACAAAAACGCCACTGTCATCGACCGTCGGGACGACGCCGAAGGTGTCCGCCTGACGCTCAAAGCCTCCACGGCCTTGTCGGATTACTACGAAGAATTTCGGGTGGGCTGATGTTCAAACAGTTTGATCGCTCCAAACGTATTGGCCGCCTCATCGATGCCACGTCCTCTGGGCTGGCAAAGCGGCGCGGCCTACCGATGGTCATCGGTATCTTGTTGGTGGCCGTCGCGCTCATCGTCCAGCTCCTCGCTTATCTCTTTACATCGCGTGCGCTCGACATCACCGCGACGCTCTTGCACAGCATCGGCGTTTTATTCGCCCTGATTGGCCTGACGGTCTCCACCCCATTGGGCAAGTAATTACGCCCGCCCAATAAAAAAGCCACGGTGCGGGTGCATCGTGGCTTTTTTGTTCATAGTGCCCTTGCAGAAGGCTATTCTTCCGTGCTCTCGACCTCGACGGCGGGGAGCTGCACCCAGTAAATCTCTGGGCGGAACATCGTGTGGATGAATAAGCGCATATCGTCCGAGATGGTCAGGCCGGCCAGCGGCGCCGACAAGTCGGTGTACAACACGACCTCGATTTGGTCGTTATCGCACCCGCCCGCTTCAGCGCAAACCGTCGGGTCAACTCGCCCGACCACCCCACGTGACCCCAGCGCATAGGCAAAGTACAAATAGCCATCGGGCGCAAAGACCAAGCCAGAGGCGTTTTGCAACCCTTGTACCAATGGGGACGCCGTGAGCGTGTCGCCTGCCTCCAACGCGCTCCGGTCAAACCACTCGATCGAGCGGCGCGAGCTACCGCTGTTGGCCACGTAAACCCGTTCATCGTCCATCGCGATTCCGGTCGGCGCCCGCAATCCCTCGGCCAGCGTGGTCATCTCGCCCTCGCGGGTCACGCGCATCACCGTATCGTCGCCGAGGCTGGTGACGAGGAAATCGTCCTCGATTGGGATGATGCCCCACGGGCGCCCCATCGCCTCGGTCACGTTAGCGGGGGCGCGAACCGATACGATGTTGAGCAGCCGCTCGGTGTCGAAGTCCGGCACCCACAAACTCAACGTGTCTTGCTCATTGGTCTCCGCCACCAGCATATGCCCGTTTCGGACGCCATAGACATAGGTGCGGGTGTCCCCTGTCCGCGAGTCAATCTCGTAAATCGTCCAATCGCCGGTGCACACCACGTATAGTTTGTCGTTGAACCAAACCATCCCGTTGGGGCGCTGCACGTTGCCGGTAATCACGTTCAGATCGGCTTGCGTCAGCGTCTCGAAAGGCGTGTCAGCCACTTGCGCCGACAACGAGGGCTGGGCTTGCAACCCGCCCCATATCCAGCTCATCATCACCAGAAACCACGTCATCCCACCCAGTCCTCACCGCTCCATCTCATCGTATTCATCGCTCATCCCAAATAAACCACCACCCCCCAGCGAGGCGGCGTCCAGCGCGTCTTCCAGCAGGTCAAACAAGGATTCGTCTTCATCCTCATCGACCTGCTCCAGCAACCCTTCCAGCACGCGCACCGCTTCCTTGCCGCCAATCTCGCCCAACGCCCAAATGGCGGTATTGCGGACTTGCCCACTATCCTCGATGGCAAGCCGTGACAGCTTGGGCACCGCCTCCAACAATTCCAGCTCACCCGCGGCGTGGGCAGCCTCGTAGCGGTCTTCGGGTTTGCGGCTGGTCAGCTCGCGGATGACCCATGTCGCCCAAGCGTCGTCACTACTCGCGCCCATCGCGTAAATCGAGGCCGTCTTCATGCGCGGCTCGCCGCCCTCATAGGCACGCCGGATTAAGCGCGGCACCGCGTCATGACTGCTGTGCGATACCGCCTCGAGGGCACGGGCACGCACCAACACGTCTTCTCTCGGTTGCTCAATCACGCCCAACAGATACTCGATGACCGGTGCGGCGGCTTCCTCTGGCAATTTGCCCAGCTCGGCTTCCAAGATTAAAGCGCCCAACCCCTTCATTGCCGCGGCACGCACCTCGTCCACCGCGTCATTTTGCGCCAGACCATACAAGCGCATCATGTGCGGGACGGTCAATTGTTCGGTCAGCAGCTCGATGCTGCCCTGCCGCACCACAGGGTCAGGGTCTGTGATGCTCATTTCGGCGAACAGCGTGTAATCCAGCTCATAATCGCTTTCCATCGCCTCGACCAAGGCCGAGACCACATCGCGACGCGCTTCCAACTCGAGGCTTTGCCAAACCGTGGTCACCGTCCCCAATTGCGACGGCAACAAGCGCGCCAACCCCTGAATGACGGCATCCGGCACACGTTGGCCACTGGTCAACTGTGCGAAAATAGCCAACGTGCCGTTAAACCCGGGGCGCAAAGGCCGAATCTCTTCGATGACACCCATCGTTTACCGTTTCCTTTCCTCAGTCATCCGCTAACGGAGCATGTCGATAAGCGGGTTGCGAATGTCGTTGATGATGAACATCACGCCCAGCAACAGCATCAAGAACAGCCCGACCAGCATGATCGTTTCTTCGACCCGCTGTGACAGCGGCTTGCCCCGCACCATCTCGATCAAGACCAACAAAACACGCCCACCGTCCAACGGCGGGATTGGGAGCAGGTTGGTGATGCCCAGCGCGATGCTGATGAGCGCCGCGAACCGCAGCAACGGGTACACATTGCCCAGCGCCACGCTGTCCTGCAACAACACCCCGCCAATCTGGCTGATGCCCACGATGCTCACCACGCGGCTCTCTTCGGGCGTGGCTTGACCGTTCAGGATGCGTGCGGGCATCTCGGCAATCGTCCGCAATACCACCCCGACCTCGTTGAACCCGTAACCGATGGCCTCGCCCAAGCCCAACGGGGTGTAATCGAGGATGCGTTGCCCATTGGCGAGGCTAACGCCCCATGCCCCTACCCCTTGAATCGTCTGAACCCCTGCGCCGATGTGGCCGAGCGAACCCGGGTTGACCCGAGGCGTGATGGTCAAGCTCACCGTTTCCTCGCCGCGCTGAACCTTGAGCACATACGGGTTGCCTTCGTTTTCGCGGTTGGCTTGTTGCAACACCTCGAAGGCTTTCTCGCCGTTCAAGGCGCGCCCGTCTGCGCTCAGCAATACGTCACCGGGCTGCATCCCCGAGGCCGCCGCCGGGGAATCGGCTTGAAAATCGACCACCAACAATTGGAAGGTCTTCTCACCGATGCCGCCCAAGGGCGCCAAAGTCACCTCGGAACGGGTGACCATCTCCGCGCCTTCCGCAGCACGCACCACCCCCAGCACCACCGGCTCCGTTTGGGTGCTCAGCAGCTCCACGAACGCATTGGCATCCGCAAAGCGTTGCCCATCGACCGACTCAATCACGTCACCGGCTTGCACGCCCGCGACCGCCAAAGCCGAGCCGTCCGACACATTAGCCACGAACACCGAGCGACCGCTCACGTTCTCAACACCGGTCAAGCCGATGGCGATGAAGATGATCAATGCGCCGACCACGTTGGCCAGCGCCCCCGCCACCATGAACCAAATGCGCGCCAAGGGCTTCACGTCGTTGACCGATTTCGGCTGGGTGATGCCCAGACGCAACAAACGCGCACGGTCGCTGTCCGCAGGCTTGCCCGCCTCATCCGATGGCTTGGCCGCGTTTTGGATGGCTTGGCGCTCACGCTCCACCTCTTCGGCGGTCTGTGGGCGCACCATGTCCTCGCCAAACGGGCGCACGAACCCACCCAGCGGGATCCAGTTGAACGTGAACTCGGTCTCGCCCCACCTGAACAAGCGCAACGCCCGCGGCGGGTACCCCACCCCAAACTCCAAGATGGTAATCCCGACCATTTTGGCCGCCAACAAGTGCCCCAGCTCATGGATGATGACCGCCGGAATCAGCACGAGGCCAAAGGCCAACAAGGCCGACACGAAGTCATTGCCCAGCAAAAAGTCGAACATGTGAACTCTCCATACCCTCACGCGCCGAGGGTCATATGCCGCCTACCGAAAGGCTGATGTGCTCAGTATAGCGCCACTCTGGGGTCACGGGTGGCAACTTTTCACCACATCCTTAGCCAAGAACCACCGCGCCGCCACCGACTGGCGCACGCAAAACCCGCTGCACGCCGCTCAAGGCGGTCACCCGCCGCTCGATTTCGTCCGCGTCTTGCGCCGTCGTCAAGCAATGCACGTTCGGCCCCGCGTCCAACGTATAACACACCGACAATCCCTCGCTCCGCCAACGCCGCACCGCGTCCATCACCACCAACGATGCGGGTTGCCAATAGAACAACGGCGGCTGGCTCGTCATCATCACCGCGTGCATCATATTCGAGTCTTGCTCGACGACCGCCGCGAACCGGCCAAAATCCCGCTCGAACAAGGCCGCCTTGCAGCGCTCCAAGCGGTCGGTTGCGCCAGCCACCCGTGCGGCCTGATAATCACTGCTCAAAGCCGTGCCGTGCCCCTCGCGAGACCCAACTTCTTTGTGGCCGGTGCTGATGATGGCGACCACGTCCACCAAATCCCAATGCGCCTCGGGCGCGACCTGAAACGCGAAGGATTCCTCGTGGGTCTCGCCCGTTTGCCATTCGACATATCCACCCGGAATCGAGCGCGAGGCCGACCCAGACCCCAGCCGAGCGATACACGACAATTCTCGTTCACTCAATTGGCCGCCCGCCGCGCTCACTGCCGCGACGGTCAACGCCGCAAACGACGAGGCCGAGGATGCGATACCGGCTCCCATCGGGAAGTTATTGCGCGAGCTCACGTTGGCCTTTAACGCCACGCCCAGCCGAGCGCGCACCGCATCCAAATGGCGCGCCACCCGTTCCGTCGCTTTGGCGTCGGCAGGGGCATCGTTGATCATGAGGGTGTCTTGGCCGAGGTCTTCACGCCATTCGACCGTGGTAACCGTCTCGACCCCCGCAAGGTTCATGCTGATGGATGGGTTGGCGGGCAAGCGCAACGCCTCATCGGCGTTGCCCCAATATTTGATGAATGCGATGTTAGAATGCGCTTGGGCGGTTGCCTTCATGGTGCCTCATGACCTCAGACGCGGCGAAACATCAGCATTGTACCGGAAAAACCTAAGGATATAATCCCAGACGCGCCACCGAACCTACCCGCGCCGGAGAAACCCTTTGCGCCCACTGATTGGCCTCCTCAAAACCATGCGTCCCAAACAGTGGACGAAAAACATCATCTTCGTCTTCCCTGCCATCGTGTTCGACGGCAAATTGTTCGACATCCCGTCACTGCTGGCCGTCCTCTACGCCACCGCGCTGGTCTGCCTGATTGCCGGCACGGTCTACATCCTCAACGACCTCGTGGACATCGAGAGTGACCGTCAACACCCGCGCAAGCGTCACCGCCCCCTACCCTCCGGCCAGTTGCCCATCGCCTTGGCGCGCACCGTTGCCGTCGTTTTGCCGGTGGTCACGCTGTCGCTTGCCCTCGCCTTCAATTGGCGCTTGGCCGTCATCTTGGCGGTCTATTTCGCCATCCAAATCGCCTACTCGCTACGCCTCAAGCACGTCGTCATCGTCGATATTCTGACCGTGACCTCAGGCTTCGTCTTGCGGGTGGCCGCCGGTGTCGTGGTCATCGAGGTCACCAATTTTTCGCCGTGGCTCTACATTTGCACCGGCCTGTTGGCCTTGTTCCTCGCCATCGGCAAGCGTCGCCAAGAGCTGATGTTGCTGGGCGACAAAGCCGCCTCGGTACGCCCCATCTTCCAGTATTACAACCTGCCCTTGCTCGATGAGATGCTACGGGTCGTCACCACCAGCACCTTCATCGCTTACACCCTCTACACCATCGAGACCCCTTCACCCATCCTCGCCCAAACCAATATGGCACTCGGTACGGTGCCCTTCGTCCTGTATGGCTTGTTTCGCTATCTCTACCTCATCTACGTCAAAGGTGAGATGGCCGCGCCCGATGAAGTCTTGCTCAAAGACCGTCCGCTCCAAATCGACATCGCTTTGTTCGCGCTTTCCTTCATCGTGATCATCTATGTCATCCCGGGCTGAGTTTCAAACCACCGCCCCGGGCAAGGTCATCCTGCTGGGTGAACACGCCGTCGTTTATGGGCAACCGGCATTGGCCGTGCCCGTCACCAGCGTATCGGTCACCGTTACCGTTACCCCTGCGCCCGACCTCGTCATCGAGGCGCCAGACCTCGCCTTGACCCTCACCGCGCAAGACGAGGCCAACCACCTCGACCACCCGCTTTTTCAGATGGTGCATCGGGTTGCTCAGCGCTTTGGCCACCTCTTGCCGCGTCAACGCTTCCGCATCACCTCGACCATCCCCTTTGCCAGCGGCTTGGGCAGTGGGGCTGCCGTGTCCGCCGCGCTGGGGCGTGCAGCCGCTCAAGCCCTCGGCCAGCGCCTCAGCGATGATGAGCTCAACGCGATGGTCTACGACATCGAGCGCATCCATCACGGCACCCCCAGCGGCATCGACAACACCGTCATCGTCTATCAAAAGCCGGTTTATTTTATCCGTGGCCAAGGCGCCGTCCCGTTCGAGGTCGGTGTGCCGTTTACCATCTTGATTGCCGATACCGGCCAGACCGCCCTCACCCGCGAGTCGGTCGGCGACGTGCGCCACCTGATGGAGTCTGCCCCCGACCGCTATCAGCCCATCGTGCAGCGCATCGGCCAAGTCGTCGAGTCGGCGCGTGCCGCCATCGCCCTAGGTCAGCACGCCCAGCTTGGCGCGTTGATGGACGAAAACCACGCGCTACTCGACCAGCTCACCGTCTCGTCCCCTCAGCTAGACCGGCTGGTCACCGCAGCGCGGCAGGCAGGTGCGTTAGGCGCCAAGCTGTCGGGCGGCGGGCGTGGCGGCAACATGATTGCCCTTGTCACCCCCGATTCCAGCGCCCATATCGCCGATGCGCTCCGTCACGCTGGTGCCGTGCGCGTGTTGTCCACCGTCGTCTCCAACACCACCCCCCAAGGAGGATAAGCCCATGAAGCTCATCAAGCTGGGCGGTTCGCTCATCACCGATAAGCAGACCGAGCGCAGTTTTCGGAGTCAGGTCATGCAACGCATCGCCGCTGAAATCGCCGCGGCATTGCCACACCTGACCGCGCCCTTAATCATCGGGCATGGTAGCGGCTCTTTCGGCCATTTCGCCGCCAAGCGCCACGGCACCATCGACGGTGTCCAGACCCCCGCTCAATGGCGCGGTTTCGCCGAGGTCAGCCTCGTGGCTTCCGAGTTGTGCGGCCTCGTGGTCGGCAGTTTGATGCAAGCGGGCGTGCCCGCGTTGCGTGTGCAGCCGTCCGCCTCACTCCTCGCTCAAGACGGTGTGCCGGTCAGCCTTTCGCTCGACAATCTACACCATGCCGTACAAGCCGGTCTGGTGCCGGTCGTGCATGGCGATGTCGCATTCGACCGCGTGCGCGGCGGTACCATCATCTCGACCGAGTCGCTCTTTACGCTCCTCGCCCAAGCCTTGCCCGTCGATGAGATTTTCTTGGTTGGCGAGGTCGCTGGCGTCCTCGATGAGCACGGCGCGGTCATCCCGCTCATCACCCCCGACACGGTATCGGAGTCGCAACGCGCCATCGGCGGCTCCCGTGGGACGGACGTAACCGGCGGGATGCTGACCAAAGTCAGCGATATGGTCGCTTTAGTGCAGGCACGCCCGCATCTGACCATTCACATCTTGGACGGCCTGACCGACGGTGTACTGCATCAGACGTTGCTGGGCGCACCGACCGTCAAGACCACCATCAAAGCGCGCTGAGCCGCCGACCGACCGCGTTCAGGCACATCGTCCACGCCACCAGCAATCCCCCAGCAGGTAGCGCAATCCATGGGGCGTAGCGCAACGCGCCGCGCCCCTCGGCCAGCAGCGCCCCCCATTCCGGCACGCCCAGCGCCCCGCCCAAGCCCAAAAACGTCAAGCCCGAAGCGAACAAGACCGCGCTTGCCCACGTTACGCACGCGCTCCCCATCAAAACCGGCAAGACGTTCGGCAAGACCACCCGCATTGCCAAGTGGCGCGCCGGGGCACCCACGGCCACCGCAGCCAAATAGTATGGTTTGGTGCGTGCTTGCCCCATCGACCATGCGACGATACGACCATACGGCGCGATTTGCGTCAACCCAACCCCGACGATAACCGCCCACGGCGATGCCCCGAACCCCGCAATCACCGCCAACGCCAGCAACCATGGTGGCAACGCCGATAAGCTCAGCAACATCGCTTCCGCCAGACCGCGCAACCGCCCGCCGAAGGCGCGTATACTCCCCAGCAACCCGCCCAACACCACCCCGATGCCTGCCGCGCCCAAGCCATACATCAGGGTCGCACGGCCACCGTGCAGCGTCCTGCTCAGCACATCCCGCCCCAACGTATCGGTGCCCAGCCAGAATGCACCGGAGGGCGCTTGGCTCACCTGATCGAGCCGCGTGGTCATCGGGTCATGGGGTGCCCAAAAACCACCCAACACGGCTACTCCGGTCAAGATGAGGAGTCCGAGGCGTCCCATTCATACTCCTGTATGCTCACCGTCGGGTCGAGCAGTCCTCGCAACACGTGCGTTCCACCCACCACAATGGCCTGTATTCCGGCCAAATACAGCACGCCCCCCTGTAAGACGGGATAATCGCGCCTCAAGACGGCATCCAACAACGCCTGTCCCAGTCCGGCCTGCAAGAACAACCCTTCGGTGATGACCGTGCCACCCAACAGAAATCCGGCTTGCACGCTTACGACCGGCAGGACATCGCCCAAAATCGGGCGCACCCGATGCCGCCACAACAAGATATTGGGGTGCAAGCCTTTGGCCTGTGCGGTCAATACATACCCGTGATGCCGTGCCTGCTCCAGCCCACCGACCACGGCATTGGCGACCACCCCCGCCGTGTGGAGACCCAGCGTCATCAGTGCGCCCAAGCCACCCGCGGCCACGCCCATCATGATGAGCACGGTACCCGTCACGTAAATCGGGGTTGCCACCAGCAGGTCAATCGCGAACAGTACAGCGCGTTGCCCTGTGTGCCCTACCACCCCCAACAACCCGCCCAGCAGAACCCCGACCGACAACCCGCCCAACGCGAGAATGGCCGTTTGCGTCCCTCGCGTATATAGGATGTGGACGACCGACTCGCCCGTGACCCACGACTGCCCCAAATCTCCCCGCAGGACGCCGCTCCAATACAGGCCGTATTGCAGCCAAATCGGTTGGTCGAGGCCGAGCGTAGCGCGCCGCTCGGCCAAAGCCGACGATGTCCCCCCCGCGAGGATGGTTTGGGCGCTTGCGGCATCCCCGGGCAGGCCGCGCACCAGCACGAAACAGACCGAGACGCTCAGCCAGACCGAGGCCAATGCATAAGCCGCACCACGCAGGATGAGCCTTAGGCTAGGGGGCATAGCTCGCGTTGTACAAGAGTGGGTACCAGCCGTAGGCGTCATAGACGAGGTTTTCCACCCGTGCCGACACCCCGTTCAGGTTAACCCGCTCACGCAGGGGCACAATCAACGCCGCATCCATAATGTTGGCTTGTATCTGACGATACAGCTCTGCCCGCGCCGCTGGGGTGATGTCACGGGCGGCATTGCCCAACAGGGCGTCCAAGGTGGTGTCGTTCACCCCCCCGAAGTTCCGGCTACCGGTCGAGCTGTAATAACTGCTTAAGAAGGCTGGGTCAACCCCATACGACCCGAACGGGACGAGGTGATACGCCCCTTCCTCGACCTCAGCCAACAAGCTCGGGAAATCGGGGACGCTGACCGTCTCTAGCCGCACCCCCGCCGCGCCCAGTTGGTCTTGCAGCAACTCGGCGATTTGTCGGTACTCTCCCCACGGCGGCACGATCATCGTCACCGATAATTCGCCGTCCACCGTGTCCCAAAACCCATCCCCATTTGCGTCCACATACCCCAAGGTCGAAATCAAGGCGCGTGCCTGTTGCGTGTCGAATGGGTAACGCCCCTCGCCGATGTCCACGTAAAACTCGCTCCCACGGGTCAGCGGCCCCGTGGCCAGCGGCGA
>JALONY010000285.1 GCA_025454715.1 Anaerolineae bacterium | reverse complement strand
CATGGCGCTCAACATCGAAGACATCGCCAAAGCCGCCGGGGTGTCGCGCTCGACCGTCTCGCGGGTCTTGAACGGAGAGCAATACGTGAGCGCCAGCACCCGCGACCGCGTTTTGGCCGTCATCGAGCGCGAGAACTACACGCCCAACCCGGCAGCGCGGGCGTTGGTCACCCAGCGGTCGCAGGTGATTGGGGTGATGATCCCGCATGACCTGACGACCGTCTTCGATAACCCGTGGTACTTCCCGACCCTGCTGCAAGGCGTGGGCGACCGGACGACCGAGCGCGGTTATGCCATGATGTTGTGGACGGGGCGCACCGAGACCGAGGAAGATTTGCTGTTTCGGCGCGTGGCGGGCAACCGCTTGATGGACGGGATGGTGGTGGCCTCGGCCACCGGCGATAACCCGCTGATTGCACACCTCGTCGAGAGCGGCACGCCGATGGTCACGGTCGAGCGGCCTGCCACCCATGCCGACCGCATCAGTTACGTCACGATCGATAACATCGCCGGTGCGCGCATGGCCGTGGCGCACCTGCTGAGCTTGGGGCGGCGGCGCATCGGCATCGTCACCGGCGCGCTGAACAACATGGACGGCTTCGACCGCTTGACCGGCTATAAGCAAGCGATGACCGAGGCCGGTTTGCCGGTCGAGGCGGAGCTGATCATCGAGGGCAACTGGGATAAGGACAGCGGCCAGCGCGGGGCAGTGCGCTTGTTCGAGCAGGGTGCAGACGCGATTTTCGCGGCCAACGACATCATGGCGCTGGGCGTACTCGAGGCCGCCGCACAAGTCGGCGTGACCATCCCAGACGATGTGGCGTTGGTTGGGTTCGACGATTTGCTGGTCGGCAGCAGCATCGGCCTGACCACCGTCCGCCAGCCGTTGCGCCAAAAAGGAGCCGCCGCCACCGACCTGCTCATCGACCTGATCGAGGGGCGGGCTACGGGGCCGCAACACATCGTCTTGCCCACCCAGCTCATCGTCCGCGAGACGTGCGGGGCGCACCAAAACCAACGCTACACCGTCTAAGACCACTGCGAATCGGTGGGCTATTCCGTTTTACGGAATTTGATTGTATGATGGTTCTGGGAGCGCTCCCAGAACTATTGCTTTTTGGTCAACATACCAAAGCGAGGGCACGAAAGATGGACTTTCCGAAAGACTTCATATGGGGAACGGCGACCTCGAGCTACCAAATCGAGGGGGAAACGCCAGAGGCTGGCCGTGGGGACTGCATTTGGGGGCACTTTGCGCGCACCCCGGGTAAGGTCGTCAACGGAGAAACCGGCGCGGTCGCGTGCGACCATTATTATCGGTATAAAGAAGACGTGGCACTGCTGAAGTCGTTGGGCGTCAACGCCTACCGCTTCTCGGTGTCGTGGCCGCGGGTGTTGCCGTTGGGGTTGGGGGCGACCAACGCGGCAGGGCTCGATTTTTATAGCCGCTTGGTCGATGAACTGCTGGCCAACGGCATCACCCCGTACCTGACGCTGTATCACTGGGATTTGCCGTGGTCGTTGCAAGAGCTGGGCGGCTGGACGAACAAGGACATGCCCGCGTGGTTCGCCGAGTATACCGGCCTGATGACGCGCACGCTGGGCGATCGCGTCAAGCACTGGATTACGATTAACGAGCCGTGGTGCGTGGCGCACCTCGGCCACCTGTGGGGCGTGCACGCGCCCGGCCTGCGCGACCCGAAATTGGCGTATATGGCCGCGCACCAGACGCACCTCGCGCACGGGGCGGCCATGCGCGTCATCCGCGAGACGGTGCCCGGCGCGCAGGCCGGTATCACCCTCAACCTGACACCCGCGTACCCCGCCAGCGACGACCCGCAGGACGTGCTGGCCGCGCAGTATGACGACGGGTTCTCGAACCGTTGGTTCCTCGATCCGGTGTTCAAGGGCAAGTACCCCGCCGACATGGTCGAGTTGCTGGGCGAGGTGCTGGACGGCATCGACCTCGACGAGGTGAGCGCCGCCGCCGCGCCCCAAGACTTCTTGGGGGTCAATTTTTATAGCCGTGGGGTGAAGAAGTGGAACCCCGATGCGCCGTTCCGCAACGAGGGCGTCAAGCAAGAGGGCGCGCCCCACACCGCGATGGGCTGGGAAGTGTACCCGCAGGCATTGGAAGAGCTGATGTTGCGCTTGCACCGCGAGTACGTCGGCGATTTGCCCATCTTGATTACCGAGAATGGCGCGGCCTACATCGACCCCGAGCCGTCCAATGGGGTGGTCGAAGACCCGCAACGTGCCGAGTATTACCGCCTGCACCTCGACGCCCTCAGCCGCGCCATCGCGCAGGGTGCGCCGGTCAAGGGCTACTTTGCGTGGAGCTTGATGGACAACTACGAATGGGCGGAGGGCTACGCCAAGCGCTTCGGCATCGTCCATGTCGATTTCGAGACCCAACAACGCACGCTCAAGCGCAGCGCGCTGCAATACCGCGACCTGATCGCGCAGGGCAAGGCGTAACGACGAGCTGTACTCGGGGTGTGGGCACGGCGTGCCCGCACCCTCGCGCTTTTTCGTAAAAAAACAAAAAGAGGAGCAATCCCGATGCACAACGTCCGTTTGTGGGTGGTGTGGGTGTGTTTGATGTTGGCGTTGCCGGTGATGGCACAAGCGCCGCTCGCGCCCGAAGAATTGACCGGCCAAGCCGTATATGTGCCGTTTCCGGTCGCCATCGTGGCCGATGGGGACTTGAGCGATTGGGCGGGCGTGCCGTTCCAGACCGTGCAGCGCGGCACCCAGCCCTCGACCGTGCCGGGCGAAAACGACTCGTTCGAGTTCGCGCTGGCCGCCGATGCCGAGACCCTGTACGTCACGATGACGATGAACGATAAAAACATCGTCACCGGCCAACACGGCCAAAATTATTGGAACGAGGACTCGCTGGAGTTTTACCTCAACTTTACCGGTGACTTTGGCCGCGACTCGTATGCCGACGGGGTCTACCAAATCAACATCAACCCGGGCGACATCGGCAAACCTGCGGGCGCGCCGCTTACCCTGACCGGCACCAACTCGGCGACGTTGGACGTGGCGGGCGTGGTGTTCGCTACCGAGGCGGGCTGGGGGTTCGAGCTGGCCGTGCCGCTGTCCAACCCGCCGACCCACGCCTACGAGTTCGGGTTTCAGGCGCACGCCAACGGTGCGACCACCCTCGACCGTGACGTGAAGCTGATTTGGTCGGTCAACGACCCGACCTGCCGCAACCCTCGGAGGTGGTCATCGTGGTTCCCGAACGCAAGTTCATCGCGCTCAACCAAGTCGGTTATCTGCCCGACGCGCCCAAGTGGGCGGTGTATGCCCGTGGCACGCCGTTGGCGGGTGGGCGTTATTGGCTCATCCGCGAGGCGGCCAGCGGCGAGCCGGTGTTGGCTGGCAACAGCTTGCCCTCGAATACCGGCAACGCCGACCGCCGACCCCGCCTCGGGCGATTGGGTGTACCGGATGGACTTCTCGGCGTTGACCGCGCCCGGGACGTATGTGCTGGAGGTCGATGGGGTGTTGTCCGCGCCGTTCACGGTCGGCACCGATGTTTATGCGCCGTTGGCGGTCGATGCCTTGCGTTATTTCTATCGCACGCGCAGCGGCATCGAATTGTTGCCGGAGTACGCGGGTGCGGACTATGCCCGTGCCGCCGGTCACCTCAGCGACGCCGACGTGACGTGCTGGGCGGGGCAGGCCAACGGGCAGACCTTCGCGCCGTGCGAGTACCGCTTGAACGCGGTCGGCGGCTGGTACGACGCGGGCGATTACGGTAAGTACGTGGTCAACGGCGGCATCGCCGTCTGGACGTTGCACAACCTGTATGAGCGGATGCCCGACCAATACCCTGATGGGGCGGTCGGCTTGCCGGAGAGCGGTGCGGGCGTGCCGGACATCCTGAGCGAGGCGCGTTGGGAGGTCGATTGGCTGGTGCGGATGCAGGTGCCGGACGGTCAGCCGCAGGCCGGTATGGTGCACCACAAATTGCACGAGACGGTGTGGTCGGGCTTGCCGTTGATGCCCGAGACCGAGGTCGATAACGACGACCCGACCCACGGGCGGTTCTTGATGCCGCCCAGCACCGCCGCGACCTTGAACATGGCGGCTTCGGCGGCGCAGGCCGCCCGCCTGTGGCAAGCGTTCGATGCCGAGTGGTCGGCGCAGGTTTTGGCGGCTGCCGAGCGCGCATGGCTGGCGGCCAACGAAAACCCCGTCTTCACCTATGGCAACATCCCGGGCGCGGGCGGCGGCAACTATGACGATGCACGCACCGAGGACGAATTCTTCTGGGCGGCTGCCGAGCTGTACCTGACCACCGGCAAGGCCGCTTATCGCGAGTTTTTGTTGGCGTCGCCATTCTTGACGGATCGCCCGGCGGTCGATGGCGGGCGCATCGCCCCGATGGACTGGGGCAATGTCGAGGCGTTGGGGGCGTTGTCGCTGTTGTCGGTCGAAAACGACCTGCCCGCCGAGGCGCTCGATAAATTGCGCGCCGAGGTCATCGCCGCCGCTGACCGTTACTTGACGGTGATGGCCAATGAAGGCTACGGCGTGTCGCTGACGCTGGACGGCTACGTATGGGGCTCCAACTCTAGCGTGCTGAACAACGCCATCATCCTCGCGGTGGCGCACGACCTGAGCGGCGATGCGCGCCACTTGGCCGGTGTGACCGAGAGCATGGATTACATCTTGGGGCGCAACGCCAACGGCATCAGCTACGTGACCGGCTACGGGGCGACCCCGATGCAGAACCCGCACCACCGCTTCTGGGCGAACCAGCCCGAAAACGGCTATCCTGCGCCGCCCGCCGGTGTGGTGAGCGGCGGGCCCAACGGCGCGCCGTCCGACCCGATTGCGATGGAGAAGGTCAGCGGCAACCCGCCCGCCCGCCGCTACATCGACCACATCGACTCGTATTCGACCAACGAGGTCACGATCAACTGGAACGCGCCATTGGCGTGGGTGGCGGCCTACCTCGCACGGTAGAGGGTGCTATACTCATCGGTGACAACTGCCCGACCCAACCGAAAGGCCAGCACCGATGCCACCCGCCATTTCCGCCCTCTATACCTACCCGATCAAGTCGTGCGGCGGCCTGTCGCACGACTTGGCCACCCTCGACGCTCGCGGGCTGGCCTTTGACCGCCGCTGGATGGTGACCGACCCCAGCGGCGAATTCATCACCATGCGCGAGGTGCACCGCATGGCGCTGGTGCAGCCCAGCCTGTCGG
>JALONY010000284.1 GCA_025454715.1 Anaerolineae bacterium | reverse complement strand
CAACAACACCCCCGGGCCGATCGTCCCGACCACCGACATCCCCCTCTTGGCCGATTTGCCCGTCGTCGGGCGGGTCTTCTTCCAACAAGACCTGTTCGTTTACCTGAGCGGCGTCTTGGTGATTGCGGTGTGGTGGTGGCTGTTCCGCACCCGCCCGGGGCTGACGTTGCGCGCCATCGGCGAGCGCCCCGAGGCAGCGTTCGCCCGCGGTGCCAAGGTCAACCGCCTGCGCTACCTGTATACGGTCATTGGCGGCGGCTTGGTCGGGGTGGCGGGCGCGGCCTATTCGCTCCGCATTAAGCCCGGGTGGTCGGCCAGCCCCGCCATGGACGGCGACGGTTGGATTGCGCTGGCCATCGTGATTTTTGCCGGTTGGCACCCGTTGCGGGTGGTGCTGGGAGCCTATCTGCTGGCGGCCTTGCGCGCCGTCGCGTCCGAGGTGCAGCGCTCCCCCGACATCCGCATCCCGCCCGTATTGCTCAACACCCTGCCGTGGTTGCTGATGCTGGGCACGCTGATGCTGGTCAGCGGCGGCGCGGTCGAGCGGCTGGTGCGCTGGTTGCCGGAACGTTGGCGCAGTGGCGCACGCGGCTTGTTGCGCTCCGAGTCGCCCGCCGCCATCGGCACGCGCTTCGACGGCGATTAAGCCTCGCGGTCGAGGGCTTGGTCTTGGAGTGCGGCGGGGTCGCCCAGCGGCTCGAGGTGCGTCAGCACGTTGGTATTGGGCACCACCGCCCGCACCTCGCGCTCCAGTTGCTCCAGCAAATCGTGGCCGCGCTGCACCGTCCAGCCCGCCGGTACCAGCACATGGACGCTCAAGAAGCGCCGCGCCCCCGATTGGCGCGTCCGTAAGGCGTGGAACTGGATGCCCCGCGCCCGATACGGCTGCAACACCGACTCGACCAACGCCCGCTCTGCCACGCTCATCGGCGAGTCCATCAGGCCGTCAAAGGCGCGGTGCATCAATTTCAAGCCCGTCCGCAAGATGTTGGCCGCCATCAGCAACGCCACCACGGGGTCGAGCCACAGCGCGCCGGTCGTGCTGACCAGCCCGATGCCGACCAACACCCCGACCGACGACCAGACATCGGTCATCAGGTGGTGGCCGTCGGCCTCCAAGGTCAGCGAATTGTGGGTTTTTCCGGCGCGCATCAACACCTGCGCCACCCCGAGGTTGACCGCCGACGCCAGCACCGACAACACCACCCCGACCCCGATTTGTTCGAGCGGTTGCGGGCTGGCGAGCCGCTCCAGCGACGTGACCGCAATCGTGACCGCCGCCACCGCAATCAACGTGCCCTCGACCCCACCGGCGAAATACTCGATTTTGTCATGCCCGAACTCGTGCGAGTCATCGGGCGGGCGGGCGGCATAATTGAGCGCCAACAGCGCCATCCCCGCCGCGACGAGGTTGACCACAGACTCTAGGGCGTCGGACAACAAACCGACCGAGCCGGTCAACAGGTAAGCCAGCGCCTTGAGCGCGATGGTCAAAACGGCGGCGGCGATGCTCAGATAGGCGAAACGGCGCAATGAAGCGCGTGAGGTCATGGGGTGAGCCTTTCCATCGAGGCGACTCCCCCATGATACGCCAAAACCACGCGGATTGATCGGGCTGGGTGGGGGCGCAACGCCTGAGGCTGTACGCCCCTCAGACCGTCAGGCCGAGCGCCTTGACGATGTCGTTGGCGTGGTCTTTCTCGTGCAGGGTCATCATCCGCAAGATGTCGCGCACCGACATGATCCGTAGCGAGGCGTGCCGCCCGACCACGTCCAGCTTGGCGTCGTCGAGGTCGGTCAGCCACGCCAGCAACGCAGCACGGCTGGCGCGCAATTCCTCGCGGGCTTGGGCGGCGGTCTTCTCGGTGGTCTTCTCGGTCGTGCGCTGGTTATAACGCTCCACGTCGAAATCGGGCGGGATGACCTCTTGCCCCTCGGCGATGCCCATCAGTTGGCGGTTGTGCCCGCGGTCGGCCTCGGCGATGTGCACCGCCACTTGGCGCGCCGTCCACTGCAACCCGTCGCTGTAGACTTGCGCGTCCCAGCGCTCGCCCACCGCGTCCAACACGCGATCGAGATACGCCCGCGCCTCGATTAATTTTTCGATTAACTGCTGTTTGTTGAGCGGCATGACAAAAACTCCTCCATCGTCAAAAAATAATCGCGGGCGTAGGGTGTTCCGCCCTGCGCCCGCGTGATTTAGAGCTGAACGTAGCTGTTCTCGGCCAAGATGAACCGATGCACGACCGGCACGGTCTTGTTGGAGCTTTCGACGATCGAGCCGTCGGCAATCAGACTACTGTCGATTCTGCCGGTGATGCCGCGCAACGTGCAATCCTTCATCACGATGCTGGCCTCGATTTCGCTGCCCTCCAGCGTCACCTTATCGCCGATGGCGGTGTAGGGGCCGACGTAGCTGTCCTTGATGGTCACGCCCGCGCCAATCACCACAGGGCCGCGAATCACGCTGTTAACCACCTGCGAGCCTTCGCCCAGCACCACCCGTGACGACACCTCGGACGAGACGATGTTGTCGCCCTCCAATGGCGGGGTGTAGGGCATGTCGCCCATCACCAGCTGGTTGGCGCGGATGATGGCGTCGGGCTTGCCCGCGTCAATCCACCAGCCGGAGATGGTGTAATGCGTGACCGGCTTGCCCGCGCTAATCAGGTATTGGATGGCGTCGGTAATCTCGTATTCGTTGCGCCACGACGGCTTGATGTTGGCGATGGCGTCGAAAATGGAACGGCGGAACAGATAGACGCCGCTGATGGCGAGGTTGCTGGGCGGTTGCTTGGGCTTCTCGACCACGCCCATCACGCGGTTTCCCTCGATTTGCGCGATGCCGAAGCGGGTCGGGTCGGCCACCTCGCCCAGCGCAATCGACGCCTCGCTGTCCGAGCTGGCGAACTCGGTCAACATCGTGGTCATCTTGTCCTGAAAGATGTTATCGCCCAGCAACATGGCGAACGGCTCATCGCCCACATAGTCTTTGGCGAGGCCGCAAGCGTGCGCCAAGCCGCGCTGTTCGCTTTGCACCAAATAGGTGATGTTGACGCCGTAGCGCGCCCCGTCGCCCAACGCCCCGACGATGGGCGACTCCAGCGTGTTGACGATGATGCCCACGTCGGTTAGGCCAGCGGCTTTGAGCATGTCGATGGCATACGCGATGAGCGGTTGGTTGGCGACCGGAACGAGCGGCTTAGGCATCGTCAGCGTCACGGGGCGCAGGCGCGTGCCCTGCCCTGCGGCGAGGATAATCGCTTTCATTTAGACCTCCAAAGGGGTGCGAAGAAAAGGGCAAACACCTTACGCTATATACACCATTTTCACCAGTATACCGCGCCGACGCCCGAACGCCCACTCTGTCCCGCC
>JALONY010000283.1 GCA_025454715.1 Anaerolineae bacterium | reverse complement strand
GAATACACGATGACGCCGATGTTGTTGGCCAAGCAAAACGGCAAAATCTCGTCTTGCACATCGGGCGAGACCAGCGAGTACGGCGGTTGCAGCGAGGTGATGGGGCTGTGGACGGCCATCGACCGCTGCATCTGCGCCACGTCGAAATTGGACACGCCGATATGGCGCAGCTTGCCCTCTTGTTGCAGCGCGGCCAGCGTCGCCCAGCCCTCTTCGATGTCGGGGTCGGGGTTCGGCCAGTGAATCTGGTACAGGTCAATCGTCTCGACCTGCAAGCGGCGTAAGCTGGCCTCGACCTCGCGCCGCACCGAGTCGGCCTTCAGCACGCTGTGGATTTCGCGGTCATCGCCCCACACCAGCGAACACTTGGTGAAGACATACGGCTTGTGCGCCGTCTGCTGGAGGGCTTTGGCCACCACCTCTTCGCTATGGCCGAGGCCATAGACCGCCGCCGTATCAATCCAGTTCACCCCGTGGTCGAGCATCCGGTGGATGGCCTCGATCGACTCGCGGTCGTCCTGCGCCCCCCAGCCATATTCCCAGCCGCTCCCGCCAATCGCCCACGCGCCGAACCCGATGCGGGTAATGTGCAGGTCACTCGTCCCTAATTGCCGTTTTTCCATCTCGTCGCTGTCCTTCTACAAAAAAGCCCGTTTTTCATGTCGTCCGGTATCACGTGTTTCGGACGCCTTCATACCGCATTCGTTTACCCACCGCGCCAGTTTTACGTTATAGTTAAAGACGCTGACCTCACGAGGAGTCTTCGCCGTGTCGAACACCCCCCCGCAAACCGCCCCACCCCCACGGACTGGTAACAACGTCAATTGGGTTTTCGTCGTCGCCATCGTCGCCATTTTGCTGATTGCGCTGTGGACGATCCGCGGCATCCTCTTGCTGACCTTCGCCGCCATCGTCTTGGCCATCTTGCTGTCCATCCCCATCGACCGCCTGACGCGGCTCAAGATTCCGCTCGGCGGGCGCGTCGTGCAGATGAACGGCGGTATCGCCGCCATCCTCACGCTGGTGCTGGGCGTGTTCATCGTGATTGCGGTCGCTTTGCCATTAATCGCCCTGTTGGTCAGCCAATTCGGCACCTTGTTCAGCACCACCCTGCCCACCGGCATCGACCGTGTGCTGGGCTGGTGGGACAGCGGGCGGGTCTTGAACAGCATCCCGTTTCTGGAAGGGGTCGATTTGACGCCGATTTTGGGCGCGCCGACCACCCCCACCTACGTGCTGGGCACCGCCAACCTCGGCATCTTCAACCTCCCTAACTGGTCGAGTGACCCGCAGACCGCCCGCGACCTGTTGCTGGTCATCGAGCCCGCCCGCCAATTGTCGGTCGATGGGGGCACCCTCCAGCAAATCGGGACGCAGGTCTTGAACGCGCTGGGCACGGTCGGGGGGTCGGTCTTGCCGATTTTGGGCGGCGCGGCCAACCTGTTGCTCAACCTCTTGATCGTGTTATTCCTCAGCTTGTATTTTCTGGGGGAACCCAAACGCTACATCGACCGTATCGTATTGTATACACCGGTCAATTATCGCTGGCGGATGCGCGAGATTTTGCAGCACATCGGCAGCGCCATCCGCGCATGGCTGAAGGTCACCGGCATCTCGATGCTGGCGGCGGGCGTCCTGACCGGCGTCTTGTTGGCGATGGTCGGGATTCAACAGTGGGCGGCGCTGGGCACCTTGGCGGGCTTGGGCTCGTTCATCCCCAACTTCGGCAACCTCGTGGCGCTGGCGGTCGCGGTGCTGGTCGGGGCGGTACAAGCCCCTGACCGCGTCGGCCTCATCATCTTGATCGTGCTGGGGGTGTCGTTCGTCCAAAGCCAGATTATCTCGCCGAAATTGGCCGACCGTGACATGAAGATGCCGCCGGTCATGATTTTGGTCGGTCAAATCGTGTTCGGTATCTTCTTCGGCTTCTTGGGGCTGATGTTCGCCGTGCCGCTGACCGCCATCCTCTTGATTTTGCTGGACGAGGCCTATGTCAAAGACGTGCTGAAAGACCCCGCCTCCGACCCCGAAGACCCGAAAGTCGGCGTCATCGAGCCCAAACCCGCGCAGGCGACACCCCCTGCCGGATAACCTGACCACCGCACAACCTGAAGGAAAAACTCACTTATGGGACAGCTCAACCCCGACCTGCTGGCCAAAGAGATGGCCGACGCGCTCAACGCCGCCGCCGAGCCGGTCATTGCCAAAAAATCCGCCAACCTGACGCCCGAGCTGGTGTTGTTGGCCTTGATTAAGCAACAAGACACCGCCGCCGCCCGCCTGCTGGACGCGCTGAGCGCCTCACGCGGGTACCAAAAGCGCGCCATCGAAAAACAGGTCGAATTGGCCGTGCAATCGCGCCGCGACCCGTCCGGCAGCCTCGATTTCTTGGCACGCGGCGGGGCGGTCGTGCCGCTCTCTCGCCAGACCATCATCTTGCTGGACGACGCCCTGAGCGTGGCGCGCAGCACCGACCAAACCCGCGTCGATACCGATCACGCCTTGCAAGTGCTGGCCGAGGGCAGCATGTCCACCAGCGGCATCTTGCGCCAATACGGCGTGACGCCCAAGGCCATCCAAGACGCCCGCGCCTCGGTGCGCGTGGTACGCCAATCGTCCACCGCCCGCGATGTGGTCGAGGAGGCCAAGCAAGGCACGCTCCGCACGGTGTTCTTCCGTGAGGGCTTGCTGCGCGAGATGATCAATTTGCTGTCGCAACGCAGCAGCCGCCACCTGATTTTGCTGGGGCCGGACGGCGTGGGCAAGCGCACGCTGGGCTACAGCCTCGGCCTGCTGATGAGCGAGGGCAAAGGCCCCGCTGGGCTCAAGACGCTGGTCACGCTCGACGAGACCGCCCTGCTCGACAACGATTTGCAAGCCGTGCGCGCAGGCATCGCCAAGGCCGCGGGCGGCATCTTGTTCGTGCCCCACATCCACCGCTTTTTCGGCGGCGCGGGCAAGGTCGAATTCACCAAGGGCGGCGCGGCGGCCTTGCAAAAAGCCTTCCTCAGCGACGACCCCGTGATTATCGGCACGACCACCGAGGTCGAGTATCAAACCCGCCTGCAAGCGGTCAGCGCGGTCTCCGAGCATGTCCAGACCGTGCGCGTGCCCGAGCCTTCGACCGATGAGGCCGTGGCGATGCTGATGACCAGCAAGGCGCGCTTCGAGGCCGATTACAGCCTCGAGATTAAGGACGAGGCCGTCAAGCTGTCGGTGACGCTTGCCAAGCGTTACATGACCGCCAGCCCGTTGCCGCGCAGTGCCGAGCACCTGCTTCACCGCACCGCCGCCATGGTCAACATGAGTATGCAGAGCAACGTGGCCTTCAAGCCCGAGCTGGCCGATGCCACCCTCGACGCCGAGGACGTGACGCTGGC
>JALONY010000282.1 GCA_025454715.1 Anaerolineae bacterium | reverse complement strand
GGCACGCCTATTCGCTGGCGTTGCTCAACGCCGCCCCGCGCCTCTCGACCGGCCAAGAAGCGCTCGAAAGCATCCCGGGCAGCCCACCCGACCTGATTGAGCCGCCCGCAGGGTGCAAGTTTCACCCACGGTGCGCGTTCGCGGTCACCGCCTGCCGCGACACCCCACCCGCCCTGCTGATGCCGGTCGATGGCCACCGCGTGGCCTGCCACGAGACCCAGCGCGTTTTGGCCGCCAACCGCCGAAAGGTGACCCCGTGATGACCACCCCGCTCATTGAACTGCGCGGCGTAGGCCGCACTTTCGAGGCCAATGGCGTGCTCTTGCCGGTCTTGCAAGACATCGACCTCCAAGTCAACCCGAACGAGATTTTGTGCTTGGTCGGCGAGTCGGGCTGTGGCAAGACCACCACCGGCAAAATCGTGGCCGGTTTGCTGGGGCAGACCAGCGGCGAGGTGCTGGTCAACGGCAGGCCGCGTGAGAGCTACACCGGCGCCGAAAAGACCCTATTGCGCCGCCAGTTGCAAATCGTGCACCAAGACCCGTTCGCCTCGCTCAACCCCGCCCACACCATCGGGCAAATCCTGAGCTTCCCGCTCCAGCGCCACGGCCTCGTCAAAGACCGCGCCGACCTGCGCCGTCGCATTTGGGAGTTGCTGACGCTGGTCGATTTGACGCCCCCGGGCGACATCGTCAACAAATACCCGCACCAGCTCAGCGGTGGGCAACGCCAGCGCGTCAGCATCGCCCGCGCCCTGACCGTGCAGCCCAAGCTAATCGTGGCTGACGAGGCCGTCAGCATGGTCGATGTCTCCATCCGCGTCAGCATCCTCAAGACGCTGCACCGCCTGAAGGATGAACTCGGCCTCGCGATCGTGTTCATCACCCACGACCTCGCGCTGGCCAAGTATTTCGCGTGGGAGGGGCGCATCGGCGTGATGTACTTGGGGCGCATGGTCGAAATCGGGCCGACGCCCGACATGATCATGCACCCGCAGCACCCCTACACCCGCGCCCTGATGGCCGCCGTGCCCGAGGCCGACCCCGACATCACCCGCAACAAGCAACACATCGCGCTCCGCAGTGACGACATCCCGCGCCTGAGCGAAATCCCGCGAGGGTGCGCCTTCCACCCGCGTTGCCCACAGTTCAAGGCGGGCGTGTGCGATGGTGACGTGCCGCTGTTGATGCCGGTGCAAGGCGTGACGCAAACCGTGGCGTGCGCCAACCTGTCGCCCCATCCGGTCGGCTGAGGCGGGTATGGGCGGCGCACTACGCGAGTTTCTGGCGTTGGGCATCTTCATCGGGGGGTGCGGCTTGTTGATGTTGCCGTTTCAGCCGCCCAATTCCGCGCCGTTCGTGCTCAGCGCCCTGAGCGCGCTAATTGGGGGCGTGCTGGTCGGCGCGGTGATTTATGTGCAAAAACGATTTTTGAGGTCGGACGAAGACGATGATTAAGCTGACCGGCGCGATGCCGCTCTACGAACAAATCAAGGCCTACATCTTGCAAGGCATCCAAGACGGGCGCTACCGCCCGGGCGAGCGCATCCCGTCGGAGCGCGAGCTGGCCGACCTGTTGGGCGTCAGCCGCCTGACGGTGCACCACGCCATCAAAGGCTTGCAACAAGCGGGCGTGCTGGTGGCGCAGGTCGGGCGCGGTACGTTCGTCAGCCCGCGCCCGCTCAGCCAACAACTCGAGGCATTGACCAGCTTTAGCGAGGATATGCGCTCACGCGGCAACACCCCCGGGAGTCGCGTGCTGTCGGCCAAAATCTGCCCCGCCTCGGAAGACCTCGCCCGCTTCTTGGACGTGCGCCCGGGCACACAATTGGCGGTCTTGCAGCGCGTGCGCCTCGCCGATGACCAGCCGATGGCGTTGGAGACCTCGCACCTCGTCGCCGCCCACTGCCCCCAGCTCATCGAGCGGTTCGATTTCGAGCGCGACTCGCTGTATCGCGTGTTGCGCCAAGAATACAACCTCGTCTTGGCGCACGCCGCCCAGACCATCGCGGCGCGGGGCGCCACCCGAGAGGAGGCCAGCGTGCTGGGGCTGAAGCCCAACGCGCCGGTCTTGCACATGACCCGCGTCCTCTATACCGCCGACGACCGACCGCTGGAATACGTAATTTCGGCCTACCGCGGCGATTTGTACACGTTTCACGTGGTCTTACGGCAGGTCTAGCGATTCGTTCGCCCCGCCCTCACCTCTCGGCAAGGGGTGAGGATACACCGCACAAGGAGCACCCCCATGAGCAGTTTTTACGATGACCTCGGGCACCTGTTTTGCGTCGGGTTCTATGGCACCACCGCGCCCGATTACCTGCTGGAATGGTTGCGCGAGGGGCGCGTCGGCGGGGTGATTTTGTTCGCCCGCAACGTCGAATCGGCGGCGCAACTGGCCGCCCTGACCGACAGCTTGCACGCGGCGGCCAAGCTGCCGCTCCTCATCGGCATCGACCAAGAAGGCGGCGCGATTGCCCGCCTGCGCGCCCCACACTTCACCGAGGTGCCGGGCGCGTTCGCCATCGCCTCGGGCAGGACGCCCGAAGCCAATGCCCAGCGCGCTTACGGCATCTTGGGGCGCGAGTTGCACGCCATCGGCATCAACTGGGATTACGCGCCGGTGGTCGATTTGACCTACACCCGCGACAACCCGACCGTTGGCACGCGCTCGTTCGGCGCAGACCCCGAACAGGTCGGGGCGTTGGCCGCCGAGGCGGTGCGCGGCTTGCAAAGGCACGGCGTGGCCGCTTGCGCCAAGCACTTCCCCGGCCTCGGCGCCACCAGCGTCGATACGCACCTCGCGCTCCCCACCCTCGATACATCGTGGGAGCAGCTCGTCACCCGCGACCTGACGCCGTATCGGGCGGTGGTCGGCGCGGGCATCGACTCCATCATGACCACCCACACCATCTACAACGCGCTCGACCCGCAACACCCCGCCACCTTGTCACCGGTGGTGGTCAAGCGCCTGCTGCGCGGTGAACTGGGCTATGCGGGCGTGGTCGTCTCCGACTGCATGGAGATGAAGGCCATCGCCGACCACTACAGCCCCGCCGACTGCGCCATTTTGGGCGTCGAGGCCGACCTCGACATCCTGCTCATCAGCCACACCCGCGAGGTGCAAGAGGCCGCCTTCGACGGGCTGGCCGCCGCGGTCGAGGACGGGCGCATCTCGCCAGAGCGCATCCGCCAATCGGTCGAGCGGGTGATGGCGCTCAAGGCGCGCCGTGCCACCCAGCCTGCCAACCCCGCCCTGTTGCGCCAGCCCGTCGACCTCGAGGCCGCCCATCGCATCGCCCGCGAGGGGGTGGTGGCGGTGCGCGGCGCATTGCCCATGCCCTGCGATGGGCGCGTGTTGTGCGTCGAGTTCGCCTCGGTCTTGGATTC
>JALONY010000281.1 GCA_025454715.1 Anaerolineae bacterium | reverse complement strand
CACACGGGCGGCTTTGCGGATGGGCACGGGGGTGTGGCATACTGTGAACCAGATGAGGAACTGCAACTCGAATTGACTGGCAGACCAGTGATACAATACACCCCCGAGCAATCCCCAAGAGAAAGTCTAGAACAGTCCCATGGCACGCAAACCATTGGTCGCGCTGGTTGGCCGACCCAATGTTGGCAAGAGCACCCTATTTAACCGTTTGGTCGGCGAGCGCCTCGCCGTGACCAACCCGATACCCGGCACCACCCGCGACCGCCTGCACGGTGAGTCGTATTGGAATGGGGTGCAGTTCCGGGTGGTCGATACCGGTGGTATCGAGGTCTATCAGCCCAAAGGCACCCGCGACGAAAACCCGCTGTCGGAGGGGAGCTACGAGTTCGTCCCGCTCATCCGCCAGCAGGCGATGATCGCCATCGAGCAAGCGGATGTCATCGTATTCGTGGTCGATATCCGGCATGGCGTCACCGCCGCCGACCGCGAAATCACCGAAATTTTGCGCCGGAGCAGCAAGCCGGTGGTGGTGGCGGCCAATAAAGCCGACGACCTGACCAAAGCCGATGACCACTATGAGTTTTATGCGTTGGGCGTGGGCGAGGTCATCCCGTGTAGCGCGGTGCACGGGGTGGGCGTCGGCGATTTGCTGGACGCGGCCATGGCTGCCTTGCCGACCGGCGATTGGCTGCGCGAGGAAGAGGCCGAGTCCGACCACTTGCGGATTGCGGTGGTGGGCAGGCCGAACGCGGGCAAATCGACGCTGATTAATAAGCTGATTGGCGAGGATCGCGTGATTGTCTCGCCGGTGGCCGGTACCACCCGTGACGCCATCGACACCGACATCGTGTGGCACGGGCAGCAAATCACGCTCATCGACACGGCGGGCATCCGCCGCCGCGGGCGCATCGAGCCCGGGGTCGAGCAGTTCAGCGTGATTCGGGCGATGAACGCCATCGAGCGGTGCGACGTGGCCATCTTGATGATTGACGCCGAGCAAGGCGTGACCGAGCAAGACGAGCACATCGCGGGCTATGTGTTGGAGCAATACAAGTCGTTGGTGGTGGTCGTCAATAAGTGGGACGCGCTGGACAAGCACTCGACCACGATGTTGCGCTTCGACGAAAAAGCCCGTGAGCGCTTGCACTTCATCCCATATGCGCCGTTCATCTACATCAGCGCCCTGACCGGCCAGCGCATCCACCAAGTCCTCGAGACCGCCAACCGCGTGTATGAGGCGCGCCACTATCGCCTCTCGACCAGCGAGCTAAACCGGATGGTGCGCGCCGCCGTGCAGCGCCACCCGCCGACCATGCGCGGGACGCGCCGCCTCAAGATTTACTTCGCCAGCCAAGTCCGCACCGCGCCGCCGGTCTTGCTGTTCCACGTCAACGACCGCTCGCTGATTCACTTCACCTATCGGCGTTATCTGGAAAATTGCGTGCGCGAGAAATTCCCGTTCGAGGGCACACCGTTGCGCTTGAGCTTCCGTAGCGCGCAAGCCGCCCCCGACCGCTCGGAAGTGGATGTGCGGATTGTGCGGGATGACGAGGCGTATGCGGATGAGGACTACGATTTGTTGGATATCGGCGATGCCGAATACCTCGACTTCGACCCCGACCGCGACAACGACAGCGACTCGACCGATGAAGATGGGTATTACGCTGCCCCCACCGAGGACGACCGCGCTTGAGTGACCGCCCGATCAAAGTCTTGCAGATTATCGCCCGCCTGAACATCGGGGGGCCCGCCATCATCGTTTCGCTGTTGACGGCGCGCCTGAACGATGACGAGTACCAGTCGAAGCTGGTCAGCGGCAGTATTGAGGCCGAGGAGGGCGACATGAGCTACTATGCCGCCCGCCACGCAGTCGAGCCGATTTATCTGCGCGAGCTGAGCCGTTCGCTCAACCCGCTGCGCGATTTGCGGACGTTGTGGCAGGTGTGGCGCATCATCCGGCGCGAGAAGCCGGACGTGGTGCACACCCACACGGCCAAAGCCGGGTTCGTCGGGCGGTGGGCAGCCAAGCTGGCGGGCGTGCCGGTGATTGTGCACACGTTTCACGGGCACGTGTTTCGTGGGTATTTCGGCGCAGGAACCACGCGCTTGTTCATCACCCTAGAGCAAATCACCAGCTTGATTAGCGACCGAATCCTGACCTTGACCGAGGGGTTGCGGCGTGAGCTGGCCGATGAGTACCGCGTGGCGCGCCGTGAGCGCATCACGGTGCTGCCGCTTGGCCTCGACTTGCAGGCGTTTGCCGATGCACCGCGCAAGTCGGGCACGTTTCGTCAGCAGTGGGGCATCCCGCTCGATGCGCCGTTGGTCGGCATCGCAGGGCGGTTCGTGCCGGTCAAAAATCACGCGCTGTTTTTGGACGCCGCCGCCAAAATCGCGCAGGTGCGCCCTGACGCCTATTTCGTGATGGTCGGGGACGGCGAACTGCGCGCCGAGGCCGAGGCCAAAATCGACGCGCTCGGCCTGCGTGGGCGCGTCATCATCACCGGCTGGCAACGCGACCTTGCCAGCGCCTATGCCGATATGGACGTGTTCGTGATTTCCAGCGTCAACGAAGGGACGCCGGTCACGGTCATCGAGGCGCTCTCGGCAGGGTGCCCGGTGGTCGCTACTGCCGTGGGCGGCCTGCCCGACCTGCTGGAGGGCGGGCGCTTTGGCGCGCTCGTGCCGTCCGAAAACCCCGAGGCGATGGCGCAGGCCGTCGTGTCGATGCTCGACTCCCCCCCTGATACCACCGACGCGCAACGGGCGATGATTGACCGCTATGGCATCGACCGCCTGATTGACGATATGCGCGCCTTATACCGCGCCTTGCTGAACCAAAAGCGGCGCTAAGAAAAGAGACCCCATGCACTTTGCAGACCTGAACCTGATCGACCCGTTGCTGCGCGCCGTCGCCGCCGAGGGCTACGATACGCCGACCCCCATCCAACAACAAGCCATCCCGCACGTCCTGACCGGTCGTGACCTGATTGGCTGTGCCCAGACCGGCACCGGTAAGACCGCCGCCTTTGCCTTGCCCATCCTGCAACTCTTGGCGCTCAAGCCTGCCCAATCGCAGCGCCGCGTCATCCGCGCACTGGTGCTCTCGCCGACCCGTGAGCTGGCCTCGCAAATCGGCGATAACTTCACCAGCTATGGCCGTCACACCGGCCTGCGGACGGCGGTCATCTTCGGCGGTGTCGGGCAGACCCCGCAGGTCGATTTGCTCAAGCGCGGCATCGACATCTTGGTGGCGACCCCCGGGCGCTTGCTCGACCTGATGGGGCAGGGCTATATCTCGCTGAGCCATTTGGAGGTCTTCGTCCTAGACGAGGCCGACCGGATGCTGGACATGGGCTTCATCCACGATGTCCGCAAGGTGCTGAAGG
>JALONY010000280.1 GCA_025454715.1 Anaerolineae bacterium | reverse complement strand
TTTGCTGAACAGTGTACCACGCCCTGCCCTTGTGGTGCGACAACCGGCGGGTGATGGGCTGGGCGGGGGCGGCGCGAAAGTTGCGGAAGGGGGTGGGGCAACTAGACCGTACCAACGTCCTGAATTTCTGCCAAAAGATTGCGGCTTAATTGAAAGCAGGGTATGGTGGTGAAGTGCTAAGAAAATTTTGGGGCGGGCATGGTCAACAAAACGGTTGCGATTTTCATAACAATTTTGTTACTCGGGGGGGTAATTTTTACGCCTGAGGCCACCCCGTCCAACGCGCAAGCCGACCTGACCAGCACCCCAACCCCACTCCCGACCGAGACGCTGGCCGAGGTCTCCTCGCCTACCCCTGCCGAGACCGGCACCCCAACCGAGACGCCCACATCAACCCCCGAAGCGTCCTCCACGCCTGAAATATCCGTAACCGATACCCTGACGCCGATTTCCGAAGCGTCTGCGACGGTCGAACCCGTTGCGACGTTAACCCTCGACATCTCTCCAACTCTGACACCGATGCCGGACTGGGCGCTTCCGCTCCCGACTGCCGCGCCAGAGGCGCAGACCAGCGCTGAAACCGGCACGCTCGAACCGACCGCCACCCCCTCGGGCTACGACGGTGGTGGGCAGACTCGCTCGACCACATCGCCTGCTTGCGCGGGCCAATCAAGTTCCTCGAACCGCAGCGGGCGTCGGGCAATTGAACAACCATATCAGCGCGGCCAACGCCAACCCGACCAGCCATTACATCATCACCCTGACGGCGGGTGTCATTTACTCGACTTCCACCCCTCGCGTGACTTCCTCGGGGGCGTTAGGTGCATCCGCTCACAATTACATCACCGGTTGCGTGACGATTAAGGGCAACGGCGCGATTATCGAGCGTAGCTTCGCGTCGGGAACGCCGCTTTTTCGCGTGTTGACCGTCAACGGCGGGTTTTTGCGCCTCGAGAACGTCGTGATTCGGCGCGGGCGCGCCAATTGGCTGGGCGGTGGTGGCATCTTAAATCGCGAGGGCACGCTTCAGATTCATCGCAGCACGATCATCAACAATCGAGTCGAAATCGTATCCGATTTCCAAACCCTTGGGGGTGGCATTTACAGCTCTTTTGGCAGTCTATCCATCACCGAGAGCCGGATCATCAACAACCGTGCATTGAACAGCTCCGCAGACGGTGGTGGCATCGCAGTGGTGAGCGTTCACGGCAACACCATCGACATGCGAGGCAATGAGTTCAGCGATAACCTCGCCACATTTCGAGGGAATGCCGTCTATATCATGGATGCGGGTAATGGTGTTGCAGCCCTAACCGATAATTGTTTTCTGCGGAATTATTATGCATCATCATCGACGAACAGTAGCATTTTTGTGCCCTCAGACACGTTGCTAGAGCGGAGCTGGTGGGGCAGTTCTGCGGGGCCGATTTATGCGCCCGGCGCGGTCTTGCCAGCCACGGCCACCCGCGACTCCTTAGCAGGGTCGTCGAACTACACCCCTGTCTTGACCGCCTTGCCTGCCAACTGCACCCAAACGCCACCGGTCATCACCCCGACTCCGTCGTGCCCGCCGCAGACCTGCTCGGTGCCGACGGCGACGGTGACACCAGATCCAATTGGAACGATTATTCAAGATTTAAACCTTTATGGGATAACTGTATATGCCACCGGCGTTGGCTCTAATCGCACAAATGGATTGCCGTGGAGTCTGGAAGAGCTTCAAGAAGTACAAGAAGCTGTTCATGACATTGCGCGTGCATTTAATTTGCATCTTTACAACAATAATTCAGGTGTAAATCCACAAGCAAGGGAGCTTTTTCGTAATGTAATAAAACAAGTACAAAGTGGCACCAACTTAGAAATACTCCGAGTAAACAATAATTTTCTCTTTGGTAATGGCGACCCATGTGATGGCTCACAGGATGAAGGCTGCACATCTAATGGAAATACGGCGATAGCTTTATATGGAAATTTCCCATTAAATGGTGATTTAGCTAATGCAAAATACACCGTTGTCCATGAGCTAGGGCATCGGTTTGAAAACCAAAGCTCCACAAATGCCGTTATCGGTATTAGGGAACGAATGGATGGACCCAATGTCATTGAAGACTGTCAATCAAACAGAATTATGGGGACAAACGCACAAGACCTAGATAGTCCCAACGATTGGAAGCGCGGACTAAGAGGTTGGGGGACACAAGGACGATCGCTGTTCCAGCAAAACCCACTTGAAATAATTGATTTAATCGGTAACACTGATGAATTCCTAGAATTGAGCGAGGCCGCCGCTGATATGTTCTTAAACTGGGTCTATCGGCGTTTAAATGATCCTGTAAATGATGTGGAAGATTACTGCACATCTAGGGTAGAGGTTGGACAGTGGCTAGGGTTTAGAAATATCGATGGGAATGGCCAATTCGACGCAAGTTTACCCGGAAATTCTCGGTTTGCGTGGATGCAAACCCAGATCGAGGAAATTTTCACATCTCAAACAGGTTGGCGTTAGCAGGTTATCCAAAGGAGCAAATCTGATGAAGGTAAATCGACTTTCAAGGCTTTTCTTAACCGCACTATTGACCTGCTTATCCCTGATTTGTGCGGCGGCGACTACCGCGCAAACATCCGAGGAACCGATGATTCGTATCTGGGCTTGGTCGCCAGACGGGCAGACGGTTGCGCTTGGGATGGATGATGGAACCGTTCAACTTGTCGATGCGACGACATTAAGGGTTGTCAATCGTTTTGACACAGGGCAAGGATCTGTTCGAGCAGTGGCGTGGCGTGGTGATGGTCAGGTGTTGGCGACCGGCGGGGCTGATGGGTCGGTCAAATTGTGGGCGTTGTCAGATAGGACGCTCTTACTTCAACTTGGAGACCACGGCCAACCCCCAAAAGAAATATTGTGGAGCCTAAACCAACAGGTCATTTACACGGCAACCACTGACCCTGATTATAGCCCAGCGCTGCGGAAATGGGACGCAACCACGGGCGTATTGCTTCTTGAAAACGATGTGGTCGCCGGTGGTTTGACCCTTTCACCCAATGGTCAAACCCTTTTTGGTGTAACGGGCATTCAGTTAAGCTCTATTTCACCAGAAACCCTAGAAATCATCGATACCTACAGATTAGACCAAGACCATGAACAAGGCTATCAAGCAATCCGATGGTCAATTAGCCCGCACAGTGAGAGGTTAGTCATCGGGTATCTGAATGGGCGTGTCAGGGTCTGGGACTTGGTAAATGTCTCGGTTCTGCATGAATTTAACGCCCATCCGAACCCGTCTGGTTTGTGCTGCACGGTCACGGATTCTACGGTTGCCGCTATTTATGATGACGGTCAATTTGTCAGCAGTATCACCGTTGATGGTACATTCCGAGTCTGGGATATGACTGGTGAGAGGGGTATCTCAACTGTCAACGATCATCCCATTGCGTTACGGACATCCTTTAGCCCTTATGGCGGGCGACTGAGTGTGGTTGGTGGCGTAATCCCTTTCCAAATCCTCACCCCTGCCCCGTCCCTCGAGCGGCTGAGCGCGATTGCGGCGCTGTGCGCCCGTGACGCAACGACGCAAACCCGCGCCGTGACCACCCTCGCTCAGCCCATCACCACCCTCGACGCGCTGCCCGCGTTCGTCGCCCAGCTCGACGCCCTGCCCGACGGCGCCATCCCCCCCGCCTGTGCCGCCGACCTGCGCGCCGTGGCCGCCGCATCCTCGGGCAGGGTGGGCGTGTCGGGCGGGATGGGGCGGGTGCGTTTTTGGCGGTTTGGGTGTATCGTACAAGTGTTCTGTTGTCAAAAGCCGTTCAAACACAACACGGAGAGCCTGATTCAATGACCAAACCACGGATTTACACGATGAGCTTTGCGCGGGTCTACCCCGAATACGTCAACAAGGCCGAGCGCAAAGGCCGCACCAAAGCCGAGGTCGATGCGATCATCCATTGGCTGACCGGTTACGCCCCCGACGCGCTGACGGCACAGCTCGACCAACAGACCGATGTCGAGACGTTTTTCGCGCACGCCCCCGCCCTCAACCCCGACCGCTCGCTGATTAAAGGGGTGGTGTGCGGTGTGCGGGTCGAGGAGGTGCAAGAGCCGACGATGCGCGAAATCCGCTACCTCGACAAGCTGATTGACGAATTGGCCAAAGGCAAGCCGATGGACAAGATTTTGCGCCGCCCAGCGGCATCCTAAAAAAACCGCCCCAACCGCTCGGCTGGGGCGGGGGTGTGATGGGGGTTAGACCACCACGTTGACCTTCGGCTCTTTGCCGTCGATGAAGATGACCTTCTTGGGCGTGCCGCCGTTCAGCGACTTGACCACCCACTCATCCTTCATCGCCTCGGCGATGGCGTCGGCCTCGCTGATGCCCGCGGCCACCTCGACCTTGCCGCGCACGCGCCCATTGACCATGATGACCAGCGGCACGATGTCCTCGGCGGCTTTGGCCTCGTCGTAGGCCGGCCAATCTTGCTGGTGGACGCTGTAGGGCATCCCCAAGACGGTCGTCCACAATTCCTCGGCGATGTGCGGCGTGACCGGCGCCATCAGGCGCAGCAAGATGCTCATCAGCTCGCGGAAGGCCGCCCGCCCGATTTTGCCCTCACGGATGGGGGTCTTCAGCGCGTTACGCCCTTCCATCAGCGCGGCCACCGCGGTATTGAAGCTGAACAGCTCGAAACTCTTGGTGATGCGGGCGATGATTTGGTGCAGCTTGCGCTCGGCTTGGCGCTCGGCGGCGGGGTCGCCCACCTCGGGCAGGTCGGCGGTGTGGGCGATGTCCCACACGTCGTTCAGCCAGCGCACCACGCCCTGAATCTGCTGATTGTCCCATGGCCCACCCTTCGACCAGTCGAACGCGAACATCATGTAGGCGCGCACGGTGTCGGCGCCGTACTCGCGCACCAAATCGTCGGGGTTGACCACGTTACCGCGGCTCTTGGACATGCGCTCCACCTCGAGGTGGTGCTTCAGTTGGTTGACCGTGTTGGGCCCGGGGATGTTCGGGATGATCACCTCGCCGCCCTCGACCAGCTCGACGGTGTAGGTTTGGCCGTCGGTGCCGTGCAGGGTCAACAGGTTCTCGGTGCGCTTCATCAACTCACCGGCATAGGCACCGGCGGGCACGTCATCCAGCGCGGGCACGACCTCGATGCGGTTGGCGAACATCTTGCCGTTGTCGATGTGGCCGGTGGCGACGATGAAGTTGCCGATGCGCTGCCCGCCCAAAATCTGCCCTTGGTTGCGCAATTGCCGCATCGGCTCATCGAACACCCCAGCGGTGTCGCGCCCGTGCGCCTCGGCAATTTGGCGGGCGCGGTCGAACACGCCCAAGTCGCGCAGGGCTTTGTTGAACCAGCGCGTATACAGCAAGTGCATGGTGGCGTGCTCGGTGCCGCCGGTGTAGGTATCGACCGGCAACCAATAGGCGGCCTCTTCGGGGTCGAACGGTGCGCCGTCATACTTGGGCGACAGGTAGCGCAGGTGATACCACGACGAGCACATGAAGGTGTCCATCGTGTCGGTCTCGCGCAAGGCGGGCTGACCGGTGCTGTCGGTGGTGTGGTAGAAGCCCGCGTGGTTCTTCAGCGGGTTGCCCACGCCGCCCATCTTCACGTCTTGCGGCAATTCGACCGGCAGTTGGCCGTCGGGCAGCATCTCGATCGTGCCGTCGGCGCGGTGCACCGCCGGAATCGGGCTACCCCAATAGCGCTGGCGGCTAATCAGCCAGTCACGCAGGCGGTAATTGACCGCCTCTTTGCCCACCCCCAGCGCCACCAGATGGTCGATGACCGCGGCGATGGCGGGGTTTTTGCGGCCTTTCTCGCCGTTGCTCAGGGTGCCGTCGAACGCCCCGCTGTTGACCATCCGACCGGCCTCCAAAATCGGCTCGTGCAGGTCGGCGTCGGTCAGTAACGGGAAGTTTTCGGGCTGGATGACCATGCGGACGGGCAGGCCGTGGGCACGGGCAAAGGCGAAGTCGCGGGTGTCGTGCGCACCGACCGCCATAATGCCGCCGGTGCCGTAGTTAATCAGCACGTAGTCGGCAATCCAGACGGGGATGCGCTCGCCGCTGACCGGATTGATGGCGTAGCCACCGGTGAAGACGCCAGTCTTGGCGCCGTCGTCGGCTTGGCGTTCCAGCTCGGTCTTGCGGGCGGCGTCGGCCATATACGACTCGACGGCGGCGCGCTGGGCGTCGCTGGTCAGCTTGGGCACCAGCGGGTGCTCGGGCGCCAAGACCATGAAGGTGGCACCCCACAGCGTGTCGGGGCGGGTGGTGAAGACCTCCAGCGGGTCGCCCGCCTCGGTCTTGAAGGTGACGTACGCGCCCTCGCTGCGGCCAATCCAGTTGGTCTGCATGATGCGCACCGGCTCCGGCCAGTCGATGGAGTCGAAGTCCAGCATCTCGTCGCTATAGCGGGTGTATTTGAAGAACCACTGGGTCATCAGCTTCTGGATGACCGGCTGGCCGAGGCGCTCGTCCTTGCCGTCGATGACCTGCTCGTTGGCCAGCACGGTTTGCAGCGCGTCCGACCAGTTGACCATCGCCTCGCCGCGGTAGGCCAAGCCGTTCTCGTAAAACAGCTTGAAAAACCACTGCGTCCACTTGTAGTAAATCGGGTCGCACGAGACCATCTCGCGCTCCCAATCGAACATCGCGCCCATCGAGCGCAGTTGGCCGCGCATCCGCTCGATGTTCTTGTACGTCCATTCGGCGGGGTGGATGCCGCGCTGCACCGCCGCGTTTTCGGCGGGCAGGCCGAAGGCGTCGAAGCCCATCGGGAACAGCACGTTGTAGCCGCGCATCCGCATGAAGCGGGCGCGGGCATCGGACGGGGTCATGGCGAACCAGTGGCCGATGTGCAGGTCACCGCTGGGGTAGGGCAACATGGTCAGGGCGTAGTGCTTGGGCTTGCTCCAATCGACCTTGCTGCGGTAGACGCCATCGGCCTCCCAGCGCTGTTGCCACGCGCTTTCGATGGAGTCGGGGGAATAGGTGTTGCGGTCGTTCATCGGGGTGTCCTCCTCGGGGATGGGTACAACGAAAAAAAGCCGTGCGCGGGGCGCGGCGGCGCGGGTGGGGCGTTATCGCTGG
>JALONY010000279.1 GCA_025454715.1 Anaerolineae bacterium | reverse complement strand
CTTGATGGCGCAACTGGCCAAGCTGACCCAAGCCTAAGCCACTGGCCTCCACCAGAACTGAAAAGCCGCCCCTCGTTTGAGAGGCGGCTTTTTGGTTTGCCCGTTCGTTTGTTTTGAGGGGAGGGGGTGCGGGCGACCTCGCACAAGCCCCCGCTTACCCCTCGTAACCGTGCGGGTGGGATTGGTGCCAGCGCCACGCCGTCTCGACGATGGATTGGAGGTCGCCGTAGCGCGGTTGCCAGCCCAGCTCGGCCTTGATTTTGCTGCTGTCGGCCACCAAACGGGCGAGGTCTCCGGCGCGGCGCGCACCGGTCTGCACCGGTATCGGGTGGCCGGTCACGCGGCGGACGGTCTCGATGGCCTCCAAGACCGAATAGCCCGCCCCGCTCCCGAGGTTGTAGGTGCGGCTGCGCCCGTCGCTCAGGGCTTGCAAGGCCAAGATGTGCGCGTCGGCCAAGTCCATCACGTGCACGTAATCGCGGATGCAGGTGCCGTCCGGCGTGTCGTAATCGGTGCCGAACACGTCGATGTGCGCACGCTGGCCGAGCGCCACCTGCAAAATCAACGGGATGAGGTGGGTTTCGGGGCGGTGGTCTTCGCCGATGACGCCCTCGGGGTGCGCGCCGCTGGCGTTGAAGTAGCGCAGGCAGGCGTAACGCAAGCCATAAATCCGCTCCATCCACATCAGCAAGCGCTCACCGATGAACTTGGTCTCGCCATACACGCTCCCGGGGATGAGCGGCTCGTCCTCTGGGATGGGCACGCGGGTCGGGTTATCGTACAGGTTGGCGGTGGACGACAAGATGAAGCGCCCGACCCCGTTGGCGGTGGCCACCTCCAGCAGGTTGGTCATCGCCAGCACGTTGTCGCGCAGGTATTTGAACGGGTTCTTCATGCTCTCGCCGACTTGGATGTGGCTGGCGAAGTGCATGATGCCGTCGAACGCCCCGTGCTGCGCGAACAGGGCGCGGATGGCCTCGGCGTCCAGCAGGTCGCCTTGCACGAACGCCGCGGCAGGGTGCACGGCTTGGCGGTGCCCGGCAATCAGGTTATCGAACACCACCGGCTGGTGGCCTTGCTCGACGAGGCGGTAAACGACGTGGCTACCGATGTAACCCGCGCCGCCGGTCACGAGGACTTTCATGAGTTCCCCCTTATGGGTGTCAATCGCTGTAGGTGAATACACGCCCGCCGGTGGTTTGCCCTTACGGGGCGGGCGGCGAATCGAGCGAGAAGCCCGGGACTTGCAGCACCACCTCATAAGCGCTCTCGCCCTGAAGCAATTGCGCGGCGTTGGCACCGCCCGTCACCAAGAAATCCCACAAGGCCACCGCGCCCGCGCCGGTGTGCCATGTGCGCCCGCCCTGCGCCACCACCTCGGCGAGGTCGATGCCCGCGCTGGAGTCCCAGACGAGGCTGGGGCGCAACACATCTTCCTCGACGGCGCGCACCGTGACCCACAAACCGCTCTCGGGCACGAACTGGGCAGGGGCGACCGCGACGGCGCGGCACCGCTCGACCACCCGCTCATAATAGCCCTCGTCCCAGCCCCCGATCGAGTCGAAGGTGCGGCTTTCGCCGTTGATGTTGACCGTCAGGGCGAGATAGCTGGGGGGCAACTCCTCAGGGGGGAGCGCGGTGGCACCGGCGCGCAGGTTGAACAGCAAATAATTGACCGTCATGTCCTCGATGAAGGTGCGGATTTGCTCATCGGGTACGCGGTCTACCGCCAGCAACAGCCCACCCTCGTCGGCGGGCACGCTATAGACGATGCGGTTGTCGCCATAAATCGCGCAGTCGGGCAGCGCCCCCAGCGAGAAAAAACCGTCTGGGCGGGTCTCGATGCGGCGGGCGATGAAGACCGTCCCGCGGGCGTCGCGCTCCCAATCAATCAGCCCGACGAGGTCGGGGCGGGTGATGGTGCCCTCCGGCGGCGGGGCGACCGGCGCAGGGGCGGGCTGGCAAGCGCCCAGCAGCAGGGTAACGGCAAGGGCAAAGGTCACGAGCGGTCGGCGTGCGGTCATAAACGGGTCACTTTGCGCGGGTGAGCGATACGAAGCGAGCACGACAAGTATAACATTGTCTAAGTGGACTGCGCGGCCACTTGAATCTGCAAAAATTGTTGTGTTATGCTAGGGTTAACGCAATAGCAAACCTTCGGGGCAGGGTGAAATTCCCAACCGGCGGTGATGTGGGGCAGGTACGATCGCCCCCTCAGCCCGCGACCCGGGCGCAGCCTGCAAGCTGCGTTCCGGCTGACATCGGTGAAAATCCGAGGCCGACGGTATAGTCCGGATGGGAGAAGGTGGGACGAGCGCGGGTGCCAACAGGCATCCACGCCGTGTGTGCTATGCCGTGACAGCGCCGCGCCCATATGAGGGGTGCGTGTGCCGCTTGGGCAACGCCGAGTCTAGGACTCGGGCAGTTGTCGGGCTTTGGCGTATCTATCCCCCATCACGACCCCCACGACGCCCTGACGGTTTGCGCTTAACCGACAGGGCGTTTTTTCGATGCAGATTCCACTCTTTGGCGTTCGTGCTCTCCCCCGCCTGACCCGCCGCGCAGGCCGCAGCCTCGGCCACAATTGGGAGCGCCGCTATGCCGGTTTGCTCACGTTGGGCGTCGTCTTGGTGCTCTGGCATGTGCTGGTGGCCATCGAGGCGTTGCCGTCCTACCAATTGCCCGCCCCCTCGGCGGTCTGGCGCGAGTTTACCGATTGGCTGGAAAACGGGCGCATTTGGCCGCACATCAGCACCACGCTGGTCGAGGTCTTGAGCGGCTTGTTCTTCGGGGTGTGCATCGCGCTGGTGCTCGGTTACATGATCGCTCACAGCGCGTTGCTCGACAGCCTGTTGTCGCCCATCGTCATCGCGCTCCAATCGACGCCGGTGGTGGCCTATGCCCCGTTGCTGGTGATTTGGTTCCCGGGCACGGCCTCCAAGACCATCACCAGCGCCTTAATCGTCTTCTTCCCGATGTTGATGAACACCGTGGTCGCCATCCGCACCGTGCCCGACGACCTGCACGACCTGATGCGCGTCTCGCAGGCCAGCCGCTGGCAAACCCTGCTCAAGCTCGAACTGCCCGCCGCCTTGCCGGTCTTGCTGAGCGGCCTCAAGACCGCCGCCACCCTCTCGGTGATTGGTGCGGTGGTCGGCGAATTGATCAACGGCACCGAGGGCTTGGGGCATTTGGTGCGCTTGGGGTTGTCGCAATACGACATCCCGTTGGTGTTCGTCGCGGTGATTTTGTTGGCCACGCTGGCGATGACCCTGTACCGCATCGTCGGGCTGATTCTGCGTTGGCAACAATTCTGACACTCGTTTCTCACCGCCGGATGATGGGCGCTCGGTTAGCGGGGCGTGTCCCGTTGGTCGTCCGGCGCGAAAAATTCTTTGGTTCAAAGGAGCTGCAAGACCCATGAAGCGTTTCGTGATGTGGATGGTGGTGATGGTGATGATGGTGCCGTTGGGCGGCATGGCGGGGGCGCAAGACGATGCGCTGGAGCCTTTGCCGTTCTTCGCCTCGTTCATCCGAGAACGTCGGCGTGATCCAAATCGCGCAGGGCGAGCCGCGCTACGGCCTGATTAGCGGTGAGCAGGTGATTTTGGCGCGCAATGGTGGGGTGCCGGTCACGTTCGCCTATGCGTGGTTCCAAAAGTACCCGATTGCGGTGGTGGTGCGCGGCGAAATCCCGTTCGATGAACCCGCCGACCTGCGCGGCCTGACGGTCGGGGTGCCGGGCCCGTTCGGTGCCAACTATACCGCGCTGGTCGCGTTGCTGGGCTTGGGCGGCCTGACCGATGCCGACATCGAGATGGCGTCGATTGGCTACGTCGCGCCCGATGTGTTTTGCGCCGGTGGCGTGCAGGCCTCGATGTGAGCCGCTCGAGATTCAGCGCCGCATCGACGCGGGCGAGTGCGGCGACGTGACCGCCATCACCGTGTATGAAATCTCGACCGTCGCGCCGATGGTCTCCAACGGCATCGTCATCAGCGAGCAGACCGCCGCCGAGCGCCCCGACGAGGTGGCCGCTGTGGTGGCCGCTTTCGACGCCGGTTCGCGTTATGCCATCGCCAACCCCGCCCAAGCTTATCTGCACAGCCTGAACTACGTCGAGAACCTGCCGGCCAGTGACGAGTTTTTGGCCGCCCTGCGCGAGCTGGCCACCGACCCCGAAGCCTCGTTTGGG
>JALONY010000278.1 GCA_025454715.1 Anaerolineae bacterium | reverse complement strand
CAAAACGCGCCAAACTGGGCATTGTCGCGGGGGATGTAATCGACCGCGTTGGCGAAGTCGGTGCCGTCGATGGCCGCCCATTCGGGCACATAACCGAGGCGCGCCACCATCTCGAGGTCACGACGCTCCATCTCGTCCAGAATTTGCCCGAGGCGGGTGAAGTCGAACGGGGCATCGGGCGCGGCTTGCACATCGCGCCACGCGATGATTTGCTTGATGTGGTTGAAGCGCATCATGCGCGCCCAATCCAGCGTCAACCCGACCTCGCCACCGTCCCACCACAAAAAGGCGTGGATGCCATAGGTCAGCGGGGCGAACGGCGGGTTGACCACCGCCGCGCCCGCGAAGGGGTCATCATCGCGGATGGCCACCCACCAAATCGCGCCCATGGCGCCCAGCGCCCCCAGCAATACCAGCCAAAACCGAAACCGACTCACGTTGACACACGTCCTAACACAGCGCACGACCGATACAAAGCGCGGGATGGTGGGCTACCCCACCACCCCGCGCACCACGTCCCATCAGCCCGTTATTGAATCAAGCCTTTGAAGCGACGGTTCCACTCTTGCAGCGCCCAGAAGGCCGGACGGCGGTTCCAGTCGGGGCCAATCAAGGTGTAGGGCACGTTGTCGTTCTCCGCCGACCAGCCCGCGCCCGGGCCGTAGTTCAGGTTCCAGACGAACGCCAAGCGCACGTAGCCGCTCTCGGCCATCAATTGCGAGGCCTCAATCAGCCATTGGGCTTGCTCGGCCAACGTGTTGTCGCGGGCATAGTCCCAACCGGCGGGCACCCCCGCGAGGTCTTCACCGCTCGCCCAGCCGAACTCGGTCACGCACAGTTGCTGGTCGCCGCCCGCCAGCCCGATGCGGTTGGCGTAGTATTCCATCGTGCTGCGGAAGCTCCAGCTGTGGTGCGGGTTGTCGAACGGCCCGCGGAAGGTGGCGGTCGGGTCGTCGGGCACCGCGTCCCAGCGGATGGACGGGGCGAGGTTGTAGCCGTTGTGGTGCGCCCCGACGCAATCGGTGTACTCCAGCAAGCCCGCCTCAATCATCGCGTCGAAGTAGGCGAAGTTGTCGATGGCGAACGGGATGCCGGTCTGCGGGTTGGTGCCGCCGCCGGTGGTCGAGAGCGGGCCACTGACCACCATCACGTTGGGGTCAACCGCCTTGACGCCCTGATAGGTGCGGCGCAGGAACTCGGTATATTCTTGCGCGCTCAGGCCGTTGGGCGCGTCCCACTCGCGGTCGATGTTCGGCTCGTTCCAGACCTGCAAGGCCTGAATCTGCCCCGGGTAGCGGTTGAGCAAGGTCGCGACGAAATTGACGAAGTCTTGCGTATCTTGCGGGGGGCCGTTCAATTCGGGGATGAAGCCGGTGTGGCGCGCCCAGTCGGGGGCGGCCACGATGGCGGCCAGCACCTTCAGGTTGTATTTTTGCGCCGAGCGCATCGCGTTATCGACGATCGCCCAGTCGTAGACGCCGCGCTCCGGTTCGGTGTATTCCCAGCGGATTTGCAATTTCACCCAGTCCATCGACAGGTCGTTTTGCACCATCAGCATCCAGTCGTCCTGATACTGCGCGTTGGCACCGTTGTCGGGCTGCACCTGAATCCCCAGCTCGAAGCGGGTCTCGTTGAGCGGCACGATGGTCGGGACAGCGGTCGGGGGCACCGGCGTGGCGGTCGGTTGTGCCGCCGCGGCCAGCGCCGCCGCATCGACCGTCTCGGTCGGGGCGACCGTGGGTTGGGGCGTGTTGGTCGGGACGACCGGCAAGGTCGGGGTGCTGGTCGGGGCGATGGTGGGCGGTACGGTCACCTGTGCCACGGCCTGCGGCGGGGTGACGGTCGGGAAGGCCGCGCTCCCGCGCAAATCGGTCGGGTCGGGCTGGGTCGGCGTATACGTCAGGTAGATGCCGAAGAAGGTCAGGCCGGTGATGATGAACGTCAAAATCATCCACGTCAGCACGAACCCGCGCACTTGGCGCTTAATCAGGGTGTTTGCTCTTGCCATTGGTCACACAGCTCCTAAAGCTTGCTTACGATACGCACTAGCGCGCCGCCGCAATGGCCGCGCAGGCAGGGCACCCACCGCCCGGGCGGACGATGGCGTAGCCCGCTTGCGGGTCATTCGAGTCGTAACGCGAAAAGTCGATATTCCACACGATCAACATCCGCACCCGCCCGCTCTGCGACGATAGGGCGATGGCCTCGGTCAGCCACGCGGCCTGTTGCGCTACGGTGGTGTTGGCTCCCCACGCGAAGTTGGGCGCAATCGTGCCGTAGCCCTCCGGCGTCACATAGCCCAGCTCGGTGAAGCACAACGGCTTGGAGCCGCCGGTAATCGAGTCGTATCGGCTAATCATCGTCCAGAAGTAGCGGGTCGGGAAGTTGTCACGCGGGTCGCCGCTGGTCTGGTTGGGCGAGACGATGCCCTCATTATAGTGCACGCCCACGCAGTCCATCATCCCCGCGCCACCGGCTGCCCACAGCTCGCGCAACCAGTTGTCGTCGTTTTTGACCCGCCCGGGGAAGGCGGCCTCGGCACCGGTCGGGGCGGGCGCGGCGCTGATGACCAACACGCCCGGGTTGGCCGCCTTGATGCGCTGATAGGCCAAGCCCAACATCGCGGCATAGTTCGCCCCGCTGATTTGGCCTTCCGGCCACTCGCGGTCGATGTTCGGCTCATTCCAGACCTCGATCGCGTCGGGGCCCAGCGCGGCCACCCCGCCCAAGAAGTTGGCATACGCCTCGATATACCCACCGCCGCCGTTGGCCAGCTCATCCGGTCGCCCGATGATCGAGAGCAGGATTTTGAAGCCCGCGCCCTTGGCGGCCTGAATCTCGTCGGCATACGCGCTGGGGTCGAGGCCGAGGCTGTAGCCGAGCTGCACCTTCATCCATTGCATCCGCGCTTGTTGCATCGCGCCGATGGCGACTTGGGAGCTGGGGTTGGTCACTTGGCCGCCATACTCGAAGCCGCCGCTCATGTTGATGCTGCCGGGCCCCGGGTTGACCACGGGGCGCGAGATGGCCGGTGCGCCGCTGAACCCGCTGCCGCCCGCCGCAGGGGCGACCGTCGGGACAATCGGCGCGAGGGTCGGGGTCGGGGTGGGCAATGGGGTCGGGGTCGCGGTCGGCAACGGGGTGGGCGTCGCGGTCGGGCGCAACAACGCCACCTGCGCGCCGCCACGGGCAAACGCTTGCTCGCCGTCGATGACCTCGACGTTGATGGCGTAATTGCCCTCGCCCGCCTCCAGCGTCACGCGCAGTTGCGGGGTATCGAGGTCGGTGATGACCTCGCTGACCGTGCCGTCAAAGCCTTGAATCCGCCAGCGCAACGCCAATTCACCGGTCGCGCTACCGCTGGGCAAGCCCAAACGATACGCCTGCACTGCCGCCTCGAGGTCGGTGGC
>JALONY010000277.1 GCA_025454715.1 Anaerolineae bacterium | reverse complement strand
AACGGCGGGCGCATCACGCTGCGCCCCTACAGGGTTGCCGCCGTCGCCTGTGTTTGGGTGTGGGGCGTGTGGGGGATGAGAACGGCGGACGCGGCAGGCTGCGTCCCTACCAGAGCGGCGGGTGTGTGGCACGCTGTGCCCCTACAGGGTTGTCGCCGTCACCCGTGTTTGGGTGTGGGGCGTGTGGGGGATGAGAACGGCGGACGCGGCAGACCGCGTCCCTACCGGAGCGGCGGGTGTGTGGCACGCTGCGCCCCTACAGGGTTGTCGCCGTCGCCCGTGTTTGGGCGTGGGGGATGAGAACGGCGGACGCGGCAGGCCGCGTCCCTACTTTGCGCTTTCTTTTGGATGGATAAAATGCCGCGGATATTTTTGAGGATAAGGTAAAAACCAATGGCAAGCCGTGAAGACATTTTGCAAATCGTGCGGGCGCGAGGCGTCGCCTATATCGACCTGTGGTTTACCGACATCACCGGCGATTCGCACGGCAGGCCGAGAGCGACATGTTGCTCGTCCCCGACCCGAACACGTTTGCCGTGTTGCCGTGGACGGTGCACGGCGGGCTGTCGGCGCGCTTGATTTGTAGCGTGCACACGCTCAACGGTGAGCCGTTCGTGGGCGACCCGCGCACCGTGCTTCAGGGCGTCATCGAGGATGCCAAGAGCCTCGGCTATAAGTTCGTGACCGGCATCGAGCTGGAGTTTTACGTCTTCAAGACCGATGCCGACGGCTTGCCGCTGCTGACGCCCCCGACCGACCGCGCCAGCTATTTCGATATGTCGTCGTTGCCCGCCCAATCGTTGCGGCGCGAGATGATGGAGACGCTGAGCGCGCTCAATTTGAGCGTCACGTCGGCGCACAGCGAAATCGGGCACGGCCAGCACGAAATCGACCTCGCGCACGGGGACGCGCTGGTGATGGCCGACACCGTATTGACCGCCCGCGTCGCCTTGAAGCAGGTGGCGGCGCGCCACGGCCTGTATTGCACCTTTATGCCGCGCCCGCTGGCGGAGCAACCGGGCAGTGGGATGCACGTCCACCAAAGCCTACACGACCGCGAGACCGGCAAGAACGTGTTCGCCGACCCCGAAGACGAGTATGGGATGTCGGTGGCGGCGCGGGCGTTCTTGGCCGGTCAGCTCGTCCATGCGCGGGCGATGTGCGCGGTGTTGGCGCCACTGGTCAACTCGTATAAGCGCTTGGGCACCAGCATCGAGGCGCCGGTGCAGGTCACGTGGGCGCACATCAACCGTGGCGCGCTGATTCGCGTGCCCGGGTCGGCCAACGGGGCGGACGCCTCGACCCGCCTCGAATTGCGTTGCCCCGACCCGTCGGCCAACCCGTACTTGGCCACCGCGGTGATGCTGGCGGCGGGCATCGACGGCATCCGCCGCCGTTTGCCGTTGCCGGAGCCGCTCGAAGAGACGTTCGCCGTCAAGCGCCCGCGGGTGGCCGACATCTTGCCGCGCTCGTTGGGCGAGGCGCTCGACAACCTCGAGCAGGACGACGTGTTGCTGCAAGCGCTGGGCGCGTATGTCAGCGACCGCTACCTCGAGGCCAAGCGTAGCGAGTACCGCGATTACAAGCGCCAAGTCACCCGTTGGGAGCTGGAGCGCTACCTCGGGCGTTACTGAGCGGCGTTGGGCGCGACGATGCTATCGTGTAGGCGGCGCAAGGCGACCTCGACATCGGGGGCGCGCACCACGATCGACAGGCTGCACCCGCCGGGCCCGAACGATGCGCCCAACACGGGGATGTCCTCCAGCGCGCCCAACGTCTGGGCAATCAGGGCGGGGTGGGTGTTGATGGCGTCGCCGATGACCGTGACCAGCCCGACCGCCTCGACCATCCATTGTTGATGGCGCTCGCTGTCCTTCAGCTCGCGCCCCAGCGTCTCGACGAGGTGGTTGACCGCGTCGGGGCCCGCGCTGGTCGGGATGACGCTGCACAAGAAGGAGCGCGAGGCCGATTGCGCCGAAATCATCACGTCGGTCGGGCTGCCCATGTGCTTTTGCAAGTGGGCGTTGACGAGGCGGACGATGTCGGTCAGGGCACCGCTGTGCTGGGCGCTCAGGCTGAGCCCTTGGATGTGCGTGACCGATTTGACCGTGCTGGCGGGCGTGGTGGTGGCGTGGATGAGCGTGCCCGGGAGCTGCGGCTTATAGACATTCTTGACCCGTAGCGGGATGCTGTTGGCTTGGAGCGGGGCGACCATGCGGGCGTGCAGGATGCGCGCCCCGAAATAGGCCAGCTCGGCCATCTCCCAATACGACAATTCGCGGATGACCCGTGCGCCTTCGACCTCGTTGGGGTCTGCCGACATGATGCCATCGACATCCGACCACACCCAGACCTCTTTGGCTTGGGCGGCCACCGCGAAAATCGAGGCCGAGTAATCGCTGCCGCCGCGCCCGAGGGTGGTCGGCTTGCCCGCGGGGGTGGCACCGATGAAGCCGGTGACGACCGGCAACAGGCCACGCTCCAGCATCGGCAACAGGTGCTGGTCGATGCGGTGCTGGGTGGCGCGCAGGTCGGGGGTGGCGTTGCCGAACACGTCATCGGTCATCAGCAGGTCGGTCGAGTCGATGGCGACGGCGCGTAGGGCGTGCTGGCGCAACAAGCTGGCGACGATGCGGGCGGCCAGCTTCTCGCCGATGGCCAAGATGTCGTCGAGGTGCTCTGGGCGCAGGGTCTCGCGGGTGGTCTCTGCGATGCGCTGGAAGGTGTTGAGCAGGTCGAACAGCAGTTTGTCGAGGTCGGCCTGAAGCGCGGCCAGCTCGGTCTTGCTCAGCGCCAAACCCTCGGCCAATGCGAGGTGGCGCTGGCGCAGGGTGGCGGCGATGCGGCGATAGCCGCGCTCGTTGCCGAACTGGGCGAGGTGCGCGGCGTCGATGAGGGCGTCGGTCACGCCGTCTAGCGCCGAGACGACCACGATGACCCGCTGCCAGCGCGCCACCTCTTGGAGCACGATGCCCAACACTTGCGAGAGGGCGGTGGTCGTGCCGACCGAAGCCCCGCCGAATTTCATCACCAATGTACTCATGAGGTCGCTACCTGCGCTTGCGATAAAAAAAGATGTGGCGCTGTTGTGTGGTTCGGATAAACGTTATAATCACTGGTGGCAAACCCGCCGACCCTTTTGAAGCATCCTTCAAGCGACGGTGTTCTGGCATCGCCCCGATGCCGTCGTGCTTGGATTATACGTGCGAGTACTGCGATGGCAAATGCTGAAGCACCGATAACGACCCCGACCCGTGCCGCCGGTGTGCGGTTCACCAAGGTGGGGAAACTGTACTATTTCGATTTTAGCCAATACCCGACGCTCCAGACCGGCGATTTCGTGATTGTCGAGACGGTGCGCGGGCGACAGATGGGGCAGGTGATGGGCTTCGCCGAGCCGGACGCCGACCGCGAGCTGAAGCCCATTTTGCGCGCTGCCACCCCGCGTGACCTCGTGTTGCGCCAAGAGTGGGAGGCCAAACAGCCCGAGGCGTTGGTCATCTGCCGCGAGAAGGCGCTGGAGCTGGGCGGCCTGCACGATGTGCGCTTCCATGCCGCGCAGTACAACTACGACGGCAGCTTGCTGACGTTTTTGTACAGCGCCGAGGAGCGCGCCAACGTCCAAAAGCTGCAAAACGTGCTCAAAGGGCAGTTCAAGACGGTCATCGAGATGCGCCAGATTGGCATCAGCCTGAACCCCGAAGAGATTACCGGCATGTGCGGGCGCTTGCGCTGTTGCCTCGTGTATGAATATGAGCAATATGTCGAGGCGCGCAAGGGGTTGCCCAAGAAGGGCAAGCGCATCGGGACGCCGGACGGCGTGGGCAAGGTGGCCGATGTCTTCCCGCTGCAAGACATGGTGACGGTCTACTTTGAGGGCGAGGGCGTCCGCCCGTTCAAGCGCGAGGATTTGATCCCGTTGGACGAGCTGGAGGCGTTGCAGCGCAAGGCCAAGGAGCCGTGCAGCAAGCACGGCGAGGGCGAGGCGTGCGACTGTGGGCAGAAGCCCGGCGAGCGCAACCAAGATAAGGTCAACAGCCGTGCCGAGGCCAGTGCGCCCGAGACCCGTGCGGAGCAACCGCGCCGTGACGACCCCGCCCGCCGTGAGCGCCGCACCGACCGGCGCGAAGACCGCCCTCAACGCGAGGTGCGCGAGCCGCGTGAAGACCGCCCGCAGCGCGAGAAGCGCCCGAACCCGAACGCCCCGCGTGAGGGGCGCGAGAACCGCCCAGCCCGCCCCGAGCGCGCCGACGGGCAAGCCCAACCCCCGCGTGAACCGCGTGAGAACCGCCCGCCGCGTGCCGCCCGCCCCGACGGGCAAGCTCAGCCCCCGCGTGAGGGGCGCGTACAAGGTCAGGCACCCAGCGGCCAGACGCGCCGCGAGCGCCGCCGCGATAAGCAACGCGGCACCCCAGCACAACCCGCGCAAAATACCCATGACGAAGGGAGCGATACCCCATGAGTACGATTGATTTCAAGGCCGAGGCCGAGGCGCTGTTGGATGAGATGGTGGCGGTTCGCCGCGACCTGCACATGCACCCCGAAGTGGCGTTCGAGGAAGTCCGCACGGCGGGAATCGTGGCCGAGGCACTGCGCGAGCTGGGCTTGGAAGTCCAGACCGGCGTGGGCAAGACCGGCGTGGTGGCCGTCTTGGACGGGGCGCACGACGGCCCGACCGTGCTGGTGCGCGCCGATATGGACGCCCTGCCCATCGACGAGAAGACCGGCGCGCCGTATGCCAGCCAGACCAGCAACAAATCGCACGCTTGCGGGCACGACGGGCACACCGCCATCGGCCTCGCGGTGGCCAAGATGCTGACCAAGCA
>JALONY010000276.1 GCA_025454715.1 Anaerolineae bacterium | reverse complement strand
GGTCGCGGGCACCACCACCGGCAGCCCGTCCGACCTGCTGGCCAGCCCGCGCTTCGGCGACATCGTCGGGGTGCTCAAGGCGCGTGCCCATTTCATCGTCTTCGACGCGCCGCCGGTCTTGGCCGTCAGCGACTCGGTCGTCTTGGGCGGGCGGGTCGATGGCGTGGTCTTGGTCGTGCGCGCCGGAAGCACCCGCCGCGACCACCTGCAACGCGCCCGCGAGGCGCTCGAACGAACGCGCCAACGTGCGCGTGCTGGGCGCCGCCCTGACCAATGCCCCGCGTGAGCGCGTGCGCTATTAACCCCCACAGGAGACACGACCGATGAAGGGACTCATCTTGAGTGGCGGCAAGGGCACCCGCCTTCAGCCGCTGACCTACACCCTCGCCAAGCAACTGGTGCCGGTGGCCAACAAGCCGGTCTTGTTCCGCGTCATCGAGACCATCCGCGAGGCGGGCGTGACCGAAATCGGCATCATCATCGCCCCGCACACCGGCGAGGAAATCAAGCGCGCCGTCTCGCAGGTCGATTTTGGCGCCAACATCACCTTCATCCTGCAAGAAGAGCCCAACGGGCTGGCGCACGCCGTCCGCACCGCCTATGAGAAGGGCTTCTTGTTGGACGGGGAGCGCTTCGCGATGTTCCTCGGCGATAACGTCATCGAGGGCGGCATCAGCAGCCTGATTAGCGACTTCGCCAACCACCCCGAGTGGGACGCGCAAATCGTGCTGAAAGAGGTGCCCAACGCCAGCAGCTACGGCGTGGCGGTGCTGCGCCCCGACGGCTCCATCGAGCGCCTGATCGAAAAGCCGCCCGTGCCCCCCACCAACCTCGCGCTGGTCGGCATTTACATGTTCGACGGGCGGGTCAAAGACGCGATTTACGCCATCGAGCCGTCCAAGCGCGGCGAATACGAGATTACCGACGCGATTCAGTGGTTGGTCGATCACGGGCATCGGGTGTTCCCGCACATCCACCAAGGCTGGTTCATCGACACCGGCAAGCCCTACGACATGCTGGAGGCCAACGCCTGCGTGCTGGAAGAGCTGACGCCCAGCATCGACCCGACCGCCCGCATCACCGGCAGTGACATCGACAAGCGCGTGACGGTGCAGGCCGGTGCGGTCATCACCAACAGCGTGATTCGCGGCCCCGCCATCATCGGCGAGGGCGCCATCATCGAAAACAGCTACGTCGGCCCGTTCACCAGCATCTACCACCGCACCACCGTCCGCAATTGCGAGATTCAGCGCTGCATCATCCTCGAAGACAGCACCCTGAGCGACCTGCCGACCCGCCTGCAAGACAGCCTGATTGGGCGCAAGGTCACGCTCACGCGCAACACCCAACGCCCTCACGCCCTCAAGATGAACCTCGGCGACCACTCGGTCGTCCACATGGAGTAAACCCACCGAATTATGGCCAAAAAACCCGCCCCTACCCCCAAACTGTTGGTCACCGACGTAGACGGAACCCTGCTCAACAGCCAGCACCAGATGACCGCCCGCACCGAGCAGGCGCTCAAGGCCGCCATCGCCAAAGGCGTGCGCGTGGCGCTGGCCACCGGCAAGACCCGCCGCTCAGTCGAGGACATCATCCAGCGCCTCGGCCTGACCACCCCGGGCGTCTTCGTGCAAGGCTTGGTCATCGCCCAGCCTGACGGCGCGGAGCAACACCTCGGCACGCTCGACCCGACCTTGGTGCGCCGCGTCCTGACCTTCGCCGAGGAGCGCGGCTTTCAGGCGATGGCTTACAGCGGCAAGCGCATCTTGGTGCGTGCCATGACCACCGAGGCGCGCATCCTGACCCAACAATACGGTGAGCCGCTGCCCGAGGTGGTCGGCCCATTGGTCAACCTCGTGGACGACGTGCCGCTGAACAAGGTCATCTTCTGCGGGCGCGAGACCAAACACATCACCGCCCTGCGCTGGCAGCTCGGCCACCTCGTCGAGGGGAGCGCCCGCCTGACCCAAGCCCTGCCCGACGCCATCGAATTGCTGCCCTATGGCGCGTCGAAGGCCACCGCCCTCAAGCTGATGCTGAAAGACCTCGGCATCGCCCCAGAGGAGATGATCGCGGTCGGTGACGGTGAAAACGACATCGAGATGCTGCAATTGGCCGGCCTCGGCGTGGCGGTGGCCAACGCCAACCCCAAGCTGAAGGCGGTCGCCGACGCCACCGTCGCCAGCAACGACGCCGACGGCTTGGTCGAGCTGGTCGAGAAATACATCCTCAAGGCCACCCTGCCCAGCGACGAGAAGCCCGCTGAGCCCAAGCCCGAGGCCGCCCCTGCGCCGGTCGCCGAGGCCAAGCCCGCCGAACCCGCCGACAAACCGGCGGACGCCAAGCCCGAAACCACCCCGTCCGAGACCCCAAGCGAGTAACACCCACATGAAGAACATCCTCGTCACCGGCGCTGCCGGGTTCATCGGTAGCGCGTTCGCCCGCTACATGGTGGCCAAGTACCCCCACTACACCGTCGTCGTCTTCGATAAATTGACCTACGCGGGCAACCTCGACAACCTGTTGCCCATCGACGACGAGGACAATTACCGTTTCGAGCGCGGCGACATCGCCGACCGCGAGGCGGTGCGCGCCGTGTTGAAAAAATACGACATCGACACCATCATCAATTTCGCCGCCGAGTCGCACGTTGACCGCAGCATCCTCGCCCCCGATGCGTTCGTGCATACCGACGTGGTCGGGGTGTACATCCTGTTGGATGAAGGCCACAAGCACGGCATCGGGCGCTTCTTGCAGGTCAGCACCGACGAGGTGTATGGCGACATCCACAGCGGCCTGTCGGTCGAGGGCGACAACTTCTTGCCCAACAGCCCCTACGCCGCCAGCAAGGCCGGTGGTGAGCTGATGGTGCGCGCTTATCACATCACCCACGGCATGGACACGGTCATCACCCGTGGGAGCAACACCTTCGGCCCCTACCAATACCCCGAAAAGTTGTTGCCGCTGTTCATCACCGAGGCGCTGGACGACCGCCCCCTGCCCCTCTATGGCGACGGCAAGCAGGTACGCGATTGGCTGTTCGTCGAAGACCACGTGACCGGCATCGACGTGGCCTTGCACCACGGCCAAAGCGGCGAGGCTTACAACATCGCGGGCGAGAACCAACAGACCAACATCGACGTGGTGCGCGCCATGCTCGATTTGCTGGGCAAGCCCCACAGCCTGATTAAGCACGTCGAAGACCGCAAGGGGCACGACCGCCGCTATGCGATGGACGCGGCCAAACTGCGCGCCCTCGGCTGGCAACGCGGCTCCAGCTTCCCCGAGGCGCTCAAGGCCACGGTCGATTGGTACGTGCAAAATGCGTGGTGGTGGCGCAAAATCAAGTCCGGCGAGTATATGGACTATTACAAGCGCCAATACGCCGACCGCTTGGGCGATCGCTAAGCGCCCCCCTCACCCATGCATACGGGCGCAGCGCGCTGCGCCCCTACAACCCCTCAGCCCCGTCATTGCCAGAAAGGGCGGGGGATGAGGGCAACGCGGTTGCCGTGCTCGTCGGTAGCCTGATTGGGATGCTCGTCGGTGACCGCCTGCCGCAACGCACGCGGGACACGGTCATTTTCGGGCTTGGCCTAATTGTTTTGGTGATTGCGCTCGGCAACGCCCAAACGACCAAAAACATCCTCATCCCGCTGTTCAGTATCGCGGTCGGCGCGCTGATTGGCGAGGCGTTGCGGTTGGATATGCGGCTCGAGGCGCTGGGCGGCTGGCTCCAGACCCGCTTCGGTGGCAGTGGCAGCGGCGGCGCCAACGACAAGCGCGCCCGCTTCATCACCGGCTTCATCACCACCAGCCTCGTGTTTTGCATCGGCCCGCTGACGGTGATGGGGTCGATTCAGGACGGGATGGGCATACAGGCCGGTTTTCAGCAATTGGTG
>JALONY010000275.1 GCA_025454715.1 Anaerolineae bacterium | reverse complement strand
ACGGTGATTGCGCTGGCGTTGGCGTGGCACGGGGCACGGCAAGGCCGCACGCCGGTGATTGATTGGGGCTAGGGGGCACGTGTTGAAACCCCACCGCGAGTCCGTGTATACTGGGCGGACGTGAACCACACGTCCATCTGAAACGAGACTGAGACCCTTGGACATCGACCCCAGTACCGCGCTGCCGTTGCTCGTCGTGTTGATCGGGGCACATGCGCTGGTCGCGCTGGCGCACGGCGCGCTGGCCAACTTGCGATTGCCCAGCATCCGAGAACAAGCCGAGGACGGCAGCAAACGCGCCAAACGCCTCTTGAAATTGGCCGACCAGCCCGACCGCCTGCGCCTGACCTACCTGTTGGTGACCTCCATCCTCCAAGTCGCCATCACCGTGATTGCCATCCTCGGCATCACCAGCCCCTCCCTCACCCCTGAAGGGTTGCCCCCGTGGGCGGCCTATACCCTGACCGCAGCCCTGACCGTCATCATCACCCTGATTTTGGGCGAGCTGGTGCCCGAAGCGTTCGCCACCGTCTACGCCGACCGCTTGGCCGAGCCGCTGTCGGGGGTGTTGCGCGTCTTGGTGGCCGTCAGCCGCCCGCTGACCTCGGTCATGACCGCGTTCAGCCGCGTGATTTCGGCCTCGTTCGGCGGGGACGACGTGGTGAACCGCGTGACCGAGGAAGAAATCATGACCTTGGTCGATGCCGCCCACACCGGCGGCATGATCGAGGAGGGCGAGCGCGAGATGATCGACTCGGTCTTGTCGCTCAACCAGACGCAGGCCAGCGAGTTGATGGTGCCGCGCATCGACATCGTGGCGGTCGATCAATCGATGATGCTGGAAGCCCTCGATACCGTGTTCATCAACAGCGGGTATTCCCGCGTGCCGGTCTATGAAAACACCATCGACAACATCCGGGGCATCTTGGTGGCCAAAGACTTGCTGGCCGCCCGCCACAGCCCGAGCCGCGCCCGCCATAAGAGCGCGGGTGACCTGATGCGACCGGCGTATTTCGTGCCCGAGACCAAGCTGGCCAACGACTTGTTGCGCGAGATGCGCCACAAGCGCGCCCACATGGCCATCGTGGTCGATGAATATGGCGGCACGGCGGGTTTGCTGACCATCGAAGACCTCATCGAGCAAATCGTCGGCGACATCCGCGATGAGTACGACGACGACGAAGAGGCCGAGTGGCGCGAGATGGGCGACGGGGCGTACTTGGTCGATGCCAGCATCGACATCGACGACCTGAACGACCTGCTGGGCAGCGACCTGCCGACCGAGGACAGCGACACGCTGGGCGGCCTGATTTATGAGCAACTGGGGCGGGTGCCCACCCCGGGCGAGACGGTCGATTTGCAGGCCGGTGTGACCGCTCAAGTCCACAGCCTCGAGGGGCGGCGCATCCGCAAAGTGACCGTGACCTACGTCAGGCCGTCCGATGACGACGACGACAAGCCCAAACCTGCCAAGCCCGACGGTGACGCCGAGCTGGAGCCCGAGACGGATTAACGCCCCTCATCCTCCCGCCTCCTTTTCCCACGAAGGGGCGAAGGAGGCGCAGAGCCAGTACCACCCTACACCGAGGACGCCCCATGACCACCCCACCTCCGCTAGAGCTGATACAGGCCGCCATCGCGGCAGCCGATTTCGCTTATGTCCCGTATTCGCATTATCGGGTCGGGGCGGTGTTGCGCGCCACCGATGGTAGCCTATATCGCGGCTGCAACGTCGAAAACGCGGCCTACCCATCGTGCATCTGCGCTGAGCGCACCGCGCTGGTCAAGGCGGTCAGCGAGGGGCGGCAGGCGTTCGATTTGATCGTGATTGCGACGCAAAACGGCGGCTCGCCCTGTGGGTCGTGCCGCCAGATGTTGTACGAATTCGCGCCTGATTTGCGCGTGGTGATGGTCGATTTCGCGCAACGCATCACCGGCGATTTTACGTTGCGCAGCCTGCTGCCCGAAGGGTTCGGCCCCAACGATTTGCCCCAGCGCTAGACCGGCTCGGGCGCGGCCTGCCCGACCGCCACGCGGCGGCGCACGCGCAACGTGACGCTGAGCGCCACGCCCGCCGCCAAGCGCAAGCCCGCCCCGACCAACATCACCCCCATCAAATCGAGGTTGAGGCCGACCAGCGCGCTCCCGATCATCGGGCCGACGAACGTGCCGACCGCCAGCACCTGATGGTGCAGCATCATGGCCGAGGTCATGGCGTGGCCGGGCGTGCGCTCGACCAGCAGGGCGTACAGCGCAATCGACACCAGCGACCAGCCCAAGCCGTTGATGAACGCGCCGGTCAGGGCGATGTTGAGCGAGGGCGCCAGCGCGATAATCAACGGGGTGATGGCCGTCACGCCGACCGACACACCGGCCAAGCGGCGCGGGCTGAGGTGGCGCAAGAACCACTCACCGGTCAGGCCAGCCGCCACGCCGCCCATCAGCTCCAGCAGGCCGAACACGCCCATATACGCCTCGTCGGCGCGTAGCTCGCTCACCAGCGCGGTCGGGATGAGCGCGCTCATGCTCATGAAGCCGAGGTGCGTCAGCAAGCCCGCCGCAATCACGATGCCCCAGCCCGGCAAGCGCCAAACCGGCGTCTTGGGTTGGTCGGCGGGGGCGGCCTCGACCGGATACAAGGTTTGTGAGCGCGTGACGTGCCATTGGCTAATCAGCGAGAAGAAGAAGGCCAGCGCGAACATCACCTGATAATTGACCGGGAAGGGCAGCACGGTGAGCAACCAGCCGAACGCCAGCGACGTGACGCACAAGCCGAGGTTCATGGCGGCGAAGCGGCGGCTGGACAAGGCGTTGACGCGCCGGTCGCCGACCGCCTCGCGCATGTGCACCGAGAACAGCGGCCCCGCCAGCCCCTGCGCGAACCCGACGAACGCCACCGACCCGAGCAACCACGGGATTTGCCACGCCGCGGGGAAGAGCGGTGTGAAGATGGGCAGCAAGAACCAAAATCGGAAGAACAACCCGGGCAGGTCGATGGAGCGGCGGGTGTTTTGAAACCGTTTACGCCAGCGCAACACGAAAAAGGTGGCGACGCCCATCACCAAGCCCTGCAAGCTGACCAGCAGGCTTTGCTCGAACTCGGACGCGCCGAGGCGGATGGCGAACACGGACAAGAAGCGGGAGGTGGCGGTCAGCGCGAGGCCGAACCACCAGACATCCATCATCAAGTGGAAAAAATTGCGGTCTTCAATGCGGTTTTGGGTTGGGCTGCTTGTGCGCGACATGATGGTCACGTATTCCCCTTTGGCCTGTGGCGGGACAGGCATAAAAAACACGCCGACCGGAGTGGGTTCCAGCCGACGGTTTGGCGTCTAACCACAAGCATACGCCCGCCTAACCACAAGCATACGCCCGCCTGTGCAGACCAATATAGACCAACGATTGGGGGTGTCGTGCGCGCCTGCCCGACGCTTGCCCGACGCGCCCTCAGCGCACCGGTTGCGGGTCGCGTCGCCATTCAAGAGACGGTTGGGCTAGAAGCCACTAGCCGATCTTTGAACCACAATCAGGACGAGAAGGAATAGCGCAATCAGCCAATCGTAAAGCACACAGAAAGGAATGTACCAACGCACTACCCGTGCGCCGAACGCACGATTGTGATGCAGCAAGTCCCAGATACCATGTAGTACATACCCTGCGACTAACCACCATGCCGATACAAGCAGCCCACTTACGGCCACACCCAGATAAATCAACACGACGACGGACTCGATGAGCAGTGCGTTGCGCCGCCCATCAGCCACAGCGAAGCCAAAATACACCGCCGCAATACCGAAAAGCAACAGAGACAAGAGTGTCATCGTCAGATGTTGGGGCAACAAAAGACACGGGATAATGGTGAGTATTGCCAGAATGACGGCAAGTAGGAAAGGATTGAGGGGGGCGGGAGGTTCGGTGTGAGTGTGCACAGTCTCTCCTTTTTCCAAACGCTAACACCAAATTGTTTTATAGGGCTGAGGGTGAGGGACGAGGCCATTTCATACCGTGCGGTTGCGGGTCGCAGACCAGCATATACGGCGCACCGGCGTGGCGGGTCAGCACGACCGTGCGCGCCGCGTCGCCGCGTGGCTTGAGGGCGCGCAACAGCTCCTCAGGCGTCATCGGGTGGCCGCGCTTCTTGACCGTGACCTCGCCCACCCCAAACGGCATGGCCGCCTCGATGCGCCACGCCCGCGCCCACGGGGTGCGCGGCGGGATGTCGCTGGTCAGGTAGGCGATGGTCGGGTCGAGTTGGGCGGCATCCCACGCATGGGCGGCGTGCTGCACCAACCCCGCCCGAATCAGCGCGGGGTCAGGCTCGACCAAATAGCCGGACGGGGCACGCACCAGCGCGGGGGAGTCCAGCGGGTGGGCGTCCCACGTCAACACCGCGCCATCGGGCAGGCACAACACGGCGCGGTCGGGGCGCGCCCCGTCACCCAGCACCAACACCGCCTCTTTGAGGTCGCCACCTGACGAGACGAACGACAACGCGCCGTCATACGGGCGCACCTGCGCGACCTCGACGGCGGGCGAGACTTTGACCATCACCCGCGCCGCGTCCAGCCAGCCGCGCACGGTCGAGAGCGGCGGCAAATACGCCTCGACGCCGTGCAAGCGCCGCCCGTGGGCGTCACGGCGGGCGGGGTCGAAAAATGCCCAAT